>NZ_JBEOZU010000079.1:0-43788 GCF_040298185.1 Streptomyces sp. NPDC001634
TCCCCCCCCTCTTCGCCCCCACCCCCCGCCCACCCCCCCTCGTCCCCCCACCTAACGCGCGCGGGGGGGGGCGCCCGCGCCCCCCCCGGGGGGGGCCCCCCCCCCGGCGCCCAGTGGTCCTGCGGCGGTCGTCGCATCCTGGCGGGCCACGGCCCCGCGGCAAGGTGAGTACGGCCCCACCGGCTGCGGCATTCCCTCACTGTCCGCGTTCACCGCGCGATTCGCTGGTGTGGGCGCAGCGACCCCCGGTGTTATTCAATGAGGTGTGCGGTCAGGGGTCTCGGGGCCCCGTCGCACGGGTCCGAGTACGGCACCGGCGCTGCGCCGGGGATTGCTGAGAGAGCCGCATGGACTCCACACCGTCTCCCTCGTCCTCTTCGTCGTTCGACCTGGTCAGCAGTGCCCTGGGGCGATACATCCCACGCGGCGGAGCGGCAACGGCCGCCGGTCCGGCCGATGCGCAGGGCGACCGCACCACCCGCCAACGCGTACCCGACAACCCGGCAGCCGGCGGTCAGGATCAGATTCTCGGCGCGGTCAACCTGGACAGGGATCTGAGAATCACCCGCTGCAATCTGGACGCCCCCGTATTCGCGGGTCTGGACGCCATGGTCGGGAGTCCCTTCGTCGATCTCCTGCCCCCCGGGGACGTACCGACGGTCACACGGCGGTTGCGGCAGGTCCTGGAGACCGGTGAGGCACACGTCGCCCGGATCCAGCGCCTGCGGCGCGGCGACGGGTCGGAGCTGGTGGTCTCGCTGAGCATCCTGCCCGCCGCGGTGCCTGAGGAAGGCCTGACCGTCTCCGTGATCGCCATGGCCAGGAGGCTGCACCTGTACGCCGCCGAGACCGCGATCGGTACCTCGCTGGACATCGGCGAGACCGCGCAGTCACTGGCGCAGTCCCTGCTGGCCTGGGGAGACGTGGCCGCCGTCGACCTGGACTTCGCCGTGTGGACGGGCGAGGGAGTCACCGGGCAGGGGCAGGGGCGCATCCGGCTTCGGCGGGCTGCCCTGGTGCCGGACCGGGCGTGGCCCGAGGGCTACGTGACTCCGGGTGACGATCTTCCCAGCGACGCGAGTCGCCTGCTGGCGCAGGCGGTACGGCGGGACGATGCCCCGCAGGCCATCGTCATACCCGACCGGGAGGGGGTCGAGCGGGTACTGGGCAGTCCGCGAGTGACGCGTGCCCTGGTGCCCGGTGACCGGTCGGCGGGTTTGGCGTGCATACCGCTGGTCTTGGACGGCGCGCCACCTGTCGTGCTGGGCGTGGCGGAGGTCTGGCGGCGGGCGGACTGCCCCTTCCGCGACAGCGAGCTGCTCGACCTGCAGGAACTGGTGGCCAGGACCGCCCATCACGTCGACCTGGCCCGTCAGCACCAGCGCGAGCACACGCAGGTGCTGGCGTTGCAGCGCCGGCTGCTGCCCCGGACCGGCGGCGACACCATCGAGATCGCCAGCGTCTACCAGCCCGCCACGCCCGACAGCGCGGGCGTCGGCGGCGACTGGGTGAACAGCTTTCCGCTGCCGGACGGCCGTACCGCGCTGGTGGTCGGTGACGTCGTCGGGCACGGCCTGGGAGCCGCGGCAACCATGGGCCAGCTGAGCATGGAGGCTCGCGCGCTGCTGTCCGCGGGGCTGGCGCCCGATGAGGTGCTGGAGCACCTGGACGAGACCGTGACGCTGCTGGACGACGCGGAGTCCGGGCTGGCGGCCGGCTACAGCGCCCTCGGGTCGACCTGCTGCATCGCCCTCTACGACCCGGTCAGCCACCATGTGGCGCTGTCCAGCGCCGGCCACCTCCCCCCGGTCCTGGTGTCCCCGGACGGGCAGGCGGGCCCGCTCGCGGTCCGCCCTCATCCCGGCCTGGGCGCCGAGTTCGCGCTGCGGGAGCCGTTCGGCGTGCACACGTTCGGCGCACCCCCGGGCTCCCTGCTCGCCCTCTACACCGACGGCCTGGTGGAGGATCCGGCCGTGTCGATCGACGAGGGCATCGGCAGGCTGGCGGACGCCGTGTCCAGGGTGCACCCCTGGGACGCCCTGCAGCAGGCCGCACGGCGCGTCGTCTCCGGGCTGGCGCCTGGGCGCCAGCGCGACGACGTAACCCTGCTGCTCGCACGCATGATCGGCTACCGCAAGGGGGACACCGCGACCTGGCGGCTGCCCGCCCGCGACGACGCGCCCGCCCGTGCCCGCGCGCAGGTCTCCGCGCTGTTGCGGCAATGGCGCACCAGGGACGACACCCTGGACAACGTGTCGCTGCTGATCAGCGAGCTGGTCACGAACGCGGTGCGCTTCGCCACCGGTCCCATCACGGTACGGCTGATCAGGGCCGGTCACGGCCTGCTGTGCGAGGTGGGCGACACCGGCAACGGCAGGCCACGTCTGAGCCGGGGCGGCCTCCTCGACGACGGCGGTCGTGGCCTGTACATCCTGCACAGGCTCACCACCCGGTGGGGCGTGCGGTGGACGGACACCGGCAAGGTGGTCTGGGCGGAAGTCGCGAGGTGACGCGGCTGGGGGGCGGGGGCGCGGCCGGCGTATGGGAGCGCGGCGAGGGTTCAGGCCTCGTGCGCGTCAGCCGACACCACCGACGGTACGCACGGCGCCCTCAGCGGTACCGGTGGCGTGACCGGTGATGCGGACGGCCCGTTTGCTGGTACGGGTGGCGCGCGCTCGCACTACAGCCACTCCCCCTCCAGGGCGGTGGCGGTGAGGCCCGGTGCCGCCGCGTACAGGACGGCGCGACTGCCTGGCTTCTGCCCGGCGTCGTGCGCCCGCCGCATGATGTCGAACACGGCGGCGCCTCCGCGGTTGCCGCTGGTGTAGCTGTCCCGGCTGTAGTCCAGCAGCCCCGACGGCCACGCGTCGGGCATCGTCTGCTCCATGTACTCCAGCACCCGGGTCCCGCCGGGGTGCGCCAGCAGCACGTCGGGGTGCCAGGAGTCGGGGTCGTCCTGGTAACGGACGCGCAGCCACTCCCACATCGCGGTGACCGTCTCCTGTACGGCGCGCGGCCCGCGCCGGTCCATCACGAAGTGGGTGCCGTCCGCCCTCGTCTCCAGGCGGTGCAGGTCGTGGGTGCCGGGCAGGGTGTGGTGCCAGGCGGAGTCCAGCCGCAGCACCGACTCGCGCCGCGGGCGGCCCGTGACCACCGCGGCGACCGCGGTGTCCGCAAACAGCAACCGGACGATCAGGGACTCGAGAGTGTCGTCAGCGGGCTGGTAGGTCGTGCTCAGCGCCTCCGCGATCACGACCAGGACCACCCGGTCGGGGTCCGCGGCCACGAGATCCGCCGCCAGCGCCAGGGAGCGGGTCCCCGCTATACAGGCCCACTGCGTGGCCGGCAGCAGCATCACGTCGTTGCGGAGCGGAAGCTTGTTGGCCAGGGCAATGTCCAGACCCGGCAGTGCCGGAGTGGTGGAGTGACTGGTGATCAGGCAGTCGATGTCTGCGGCGTCCAGCCCGGCGATCTGCAGGGCCCCGCGCGCCGCACGCTCCCCGTAGGACTGCACAGCCTCCCAGGCCGGCGCGGTGCGCTCCTGGACGGTCTGCGGCGCGGGTATCGCCTCAAGGGCGGCGATCACGCGGTCCACGTCCTGCTGGGTGAACCCATCGCGTGCCAACGCCTCTTGGGCCGACCCGATGCCGACAGCCCGCAGGCCGCCCCCGTTGCCGGGCGCGACGGCGGCCTCCAGCGGCAGCATCCACCCGCGTGTCTCGATGCCCGTGCTGGCCGCGATGCCGTCGATCCGCGGCGCCCACGCCGCGTGCGGATGCCGGTCGCGCACCTCCGCCACGATCTGGCTGGTCTCCACGGCGTGCTCGCCGTGTATCACGGCAGGAGGACAGAGGTAAGCGGCCATAATGGGGCACCTTTCCGGGGGAACAGGGAGGAATGTCACGAATGCTGTGTCGTGGGTCACTTTGGGCTTCGCGCCCAAGAGGTTGCCGATGAGCTCCACTTCGGGAGTCGGTATCCGTTTCGAGCATGGACGCTAAATGGACATTTCCGCTGTGATGCAGACAACTTAGGTGGCTATTGGGGTGCGTGACACGGCACACACCGCTGAAACAGGGGCTCGCGGAGCGGCTCCGGAAGCCTTACCTGACTTACCGTCAGCCTGGACGGCTACCTGGTCACTGCCGCCGGAGCCGGGCGGCACCCCTGGCGGCACGGGCCACTCGACCACAGACACTCTCCGATCAGGGAAGAGGTGCGCCGCGATCGGCAAGCTGTCCGACGCGACGGGCGACAGCGGATGGCCTCCCGCCGAGAGGTGTAGTCACTGGTCGAGCTGATTCGGTTTCGGCTGTGGTGGAAGCCGGCGGTCGTCCGCGGCGGGTTGCGTCGTGACGAGTTCGGCCATGGAGGCTTCGGAGAGGTAGCGGCGGTCGAAGACGTGCCATTCATCGTGGAGTTCGGCCAGGACGGCGGTGGCGAGCCGGTCGAGGGCGGCTGGATCGGGGAAGACCTGGACGATGTCGGCCCGGCGTTTGATCTCCCGGTTCAGCCGCTCCAGAAGATTGGTGGACCAGATCTTCTTCCAGTGGGCAGACGGGGAAGTCCGCGAACACGGTGATGTCGACTGCTGCGTCCAGGCGGCATCGCCTTGACCTGGTGGGGAACTGGCGTCCGAGCATGTCGGTGACCACGTCCAGCTGGCTGCGGACAGCCTCACCGGCGGTCTGCGCGAAGATCGTCCGGATGGTCGCCGCCACCATTTCTCCCGGAACCCTTTCGATCACGGAGAAGGCCTCTGTTGATGCGCTTCGATACACGCTCCGAATGCCCTCTGCGACCGGACCGGTTGTCGATCCGCAACGCCGTCCGCGAAACCCGCCTCCTCCTGCAGCAGGAAGGGCACCTCCCCGCTCAGGCCGCCACCCGCTACCGCACCGCCGCCGAGCTCCTCGCCGCAGCACCACCAGATAGCAACACGCCTTGATTCATTACAGCTTCAGTGGGTTCGGCAGCACTGCCACCAGGCGTGGGGCAAGACCGCGCCGACCAAGCCGGCATGGGTGTCGGAGACGAGCAGCTGGACCCCGGACAAGCCGCGGGCGATCAGCGGGCGCAGCAGGAACCCCGGCCAGCCGGCGCCGTCCTCAGCCGTAGCGACGTTCAAGCCCAGAATCTTGCGGTGTTCGTCGGTATTGACCTCGACCGCGATCGCGGCATGCACCTTGACCATCGCGCGGAGCAGATCGGGACTCGACGCGGTGAGGTTGTCCTCAGGGAGGGTTCATCCGTGCGGGCCGCATCCCGCCACCGGAACAACCCCCGGATCAAGTCGAACCCGTGCACCACTTCTCCGGGCGCAACCTGAAACACGACTTGGCCCACCGCGGTACACAACGCCTGCAAGCTCTCGATCGCCAGGTGCACACCCTTTCACAACCCCGCTGATCGCCCTGGTGTTCGACCAGGCGCCCCCGCCTGAGGCGTCTCCAACACGCCGACATCCGTACTACATCGGCCGCGAGATTCGTTGGGCGGCCCGCCTGAGCCGGGCCGGAGAGCCCTCACCCGCTGACCACTTGGCCGTCATGTACGGCATGCGGGCAGGTGGCCGCCCCTGGCAGCCGGCAAGTCTGAAGAACATCCTTCTGTCTGAGGCGGCTTTGGGCTACTTGATGCACCAGAGGAAGCCGGTGATCGACCGAGACGGAGATCCCGCCCGGCTCTGCGAGGGCTTGTGGGACCGCCCGACTCACTAGGCACCGGCGGCAGACGCCAGGCACCTCCGCCCTGCCCGCGCACATGGCGTTCTTCTCCGGGTTCCTGCCCAAGCTGCCGCAGCCCGTCCAACCGGCCCGGCTGTGGGAGTGCTGCTCCGCAGGTTCAGAGGCCGGCGCATCGCCGATCGCTCGTTGAGCTGACCTGTGCAACCGTTGCCCCGGCCGGACGGAGGCCGGGGCAGCGGTGTCTCGACTGCAGTCGCTCAAGCGCGCCTTCAGCCTGTCAGGGCGTGGGGGTGCCGATGCGGGCGGCGAGGATGGTGATGTCGTCCTCGGCTGGGGTTGGGGCGAGGTGGTCCATGAGGGTGTCGCACAGTTGGTCAAGGTCGCGGTGGGCGCCGGTGAGGAGGCGGGTCAGCTCATTGAGACGCTGGTCCAGGTCAGTTCCGCGGGCTTCGACGAGGCCGTCGGTGTACAGGACGAGGATGCTGCCGGGGGCGAGGGTGATCTCGGTGGTGTCGTAGGAGATGCCCCCGATGCCCAGGGGGGCGCCGGGTGGCAGATCGAGCAGGCGGGCGGTGCCGTCGGGTGTCACGAGGGCAGGTGGGGGGTGGCCTGCGCGGCCGAGGTGGCAGCGATGGGCCGCGGCGTCGCAGACGCTGTACAGGCAGGTGGCCAGCAGGGGGCTGTCGAGTTCCTGCAGCGCGGAGTCGAGGTGGTGCAGGAGCTGGTCGGGGGGCAGGTCGAGGTGAGTGAAGGCGCGCACGGTGGTGCGCATCTGTCCCATGATCGCGGCGGCTTGGATGCCGTGGCCCATGACGTCACCGATGACGATGGCGCCCTTGCCGGGGGCGAGCGTGGCGACGTCGTACCAGTCGCCTCCGACCTCGTGGACGTCGGAGGCGGGCCGGTAGCGGTGGGCTATCTCGATGCCTGCCGGGGGTTTCGGGCGGCCGGGAAGCATGCTGCGCTTCAGAGTGAGCGCGGTGTCGTGTTCGCGGTGGAACAGCCGGGCGTTGTCGATGCAGACGCCGGCGTGAGCGGCGAGATCACCGGCGAGCGCGAGGTCGGCGGCGTCAAAGGCCGGCCTGTCACCCGTGCGCAGGAAGGTGGCGACGCCGAGGACCAGGCCGCGGGCTGCGAGGGGGACCATGATCATCGAGTGCACGCCCAGGGCAAGGAGCCGTTTGGGAGTGGAGGTGTAGCGGGCGGCGGGAGCGATGACACGGGCGTCGATACGACGCAGGAGATAGGGCCGACGGTCAATGACGGCCTGCGTGTACGGGGCGGTGGCAGGGAAGTGGAGGGTCCGGCCGACGGGGGCGAGGATGTCGACGGCCGCGAGGCCGGAGGCGGGGGCCTTGCCGAGTCGGCGCAGGACTGCGCCGCTGGACAGGCTGCTCATCGGCTCGGCATCTTCGGTGACGTCGGCCAGGACGTCGACGGTGGCGATGTCGGCAAAGCGCGGCACGGCGATGTCGGCCAGTTCTTGCCCGGTAAGGGCCACATCGAGAGTGGTGCCGACCCGCAGCGTGGCCTCGTTGAGCAGCTCCAGGCGCTGGCGGCCGGTGGCGGCCTCCAGCTCGCTCTTCTGCTGCGCGGTGATGTCGATCATCGAGGCGCTGATCCCCAATGGCTTGCCGCCCGCGTCTTCGAGGCGGAAGTAGGAACAGGACCAGACGCGGTCATGGTCGGGGTCGGCCGGGGTGCGGCCTATGCGGCGGAAGTTCACCACGGGGTCGCCGGTGACCAGTACCCGGCGCATCGCCGCCTCCATCTGCTCGCTGTTCACCCCCGGCAGCACCTCGGACGGCCTTCGACCGACGTGCGCCGAACCAGGTAGCCCGTGCATGGCCTCCACGGTGCGATTGACGTGCTGGAACCGTAGCTCGGTGTCGAAGACCGCCAACCCCACCGGCGAGCTGGCGAACAGGCTGTCCAGCAGGCCACCCACCTCGCGGACCTGACGCGCGGCGCGAACGTCGGCGGCAAGGACCAGCACGTCCCACCCATCCCCGCTCTGCGCGGTGATGGGGCACGCCCATACCTCCACCTCGACAATCGAGCCGTTCTTGTGCCGCACCGGGATGTGCCCGGTCACACTGCGTCCGGAAGCGACCGCCTCCTGGACGGCGCGGGCCTCTCGCCGGCTGTCCGGGAGAACGAGGTCGGTACCGTCGCGGCCGATGACCTCATCCGCGGTGTAACCGAACAGCTCAGGGGCGGCCTTCGCCCACTGCGTGATCCGTCCGGCGCCGTCGAAGACGATCAAAGCGACGGGCAGCAGGTTCCACCAGGCCACGGCCTGCCCGACCGCAGCCATCGGCTTCCCTGCCTGCATGGGATCCGGCATCGCGAGTACTCCATGGTGCTGCTGCTTTCATTATGAACCGGCACTTGCAGCATGAACCGGCATGTGCAGCGGTAACACACGTGTCCGGAGCGGTCGCCGACCGTGCCACATCGCGGTCTGGACGGCGATCTCGGCGAGCCGGTCAGCACGGAGGACAAGCCGGTTCTGCAGCCAGGTCTCCAGCCGCTCGGTAACCGATCCGACGCAGGGCCATCGGGGTCCGGTACCCGGTCAGCAAGGTGAGTGGGCCTGCGCGCCTACCTCCTCACGGCGCCGAAAGCGCTCGGCTCGTGGACGGCAAACCGGCGGCCCCTTTGGCAGAGGCGGCCCGGCTGGGCCCGGTGATCGGCTTCCTCACCACTGTCCTGGTCCTGTCCCAGCTCTGCGCCGACGAGGGCCTTTCCACGCCTGCGAGGCCTGGATGGCGCGCAGAGCGGCCGACCGGCCCCGCAGTCTGCTGATCCTCGTCCTCGCGATGGCCTCGCTGATCACCGCGGCACTCAGCCTGGGCGCCACGCTGGTTCCGTGGACTGGAATCGATATCGAGGTGCGCGCGTGTGCCGACGGCAGCACGGTGTTCGCCACAGGGTCACCCGAGGGCGACATCAGTCCGTACAAGTGACGGTTTCGCACTGACGAAGCGCTGCGGCGCGTCTACGCAATGCCGTGCTCCAGCGCTTGCCTGCTGGTGCGATCGACCGTCGCTGACCGATCAACCTGGTCAGAGGCCGTTCACCTACACGGTGGGTGTGGGATTTGAACCCACGGTGGCTCGCGCCACGACGGTTTTCAAGATCGTTCAGGCATTGGCTCGCCCAGCACGGTTCCGCCAACTTTCGACGAAGAGCGGCACCGACAGCAGGAGCAGGGCGCCTTCGACGGCCAGGCTGACCAGCCCGAGCGGTTCGGTCCACTTGCCGACGTCGTCGCTGTAGTCGGGCAGTCCCGGCCCCCTGGAGAGGACGTAGCCCAGCAAGGGGCCGGCGGCGACCCCGGCTGCCAACAGCCATCCCGGTCGGACGAGACCGATGAGGAGCAGCACCGGGGTGACCACGGCCGCGATCTCCAGGACGTGGTAGGCAACGCCGATGTAGTAGGGGTCCCTCGTTGCCGTGATACCGCCTTGGTCGACGACATGGATGGCAGCCACGGCCAGGGACAGCAGAGCGCCCGCCCACCTGGCCACCCAGGTAGACCCCGCCCCCGCCGCGGTGTGGTGTGACATGCGGAGGCACCTCTTTCTTCCTTGAGCAGCGCGGCTGCGGCGCCGCGATCCCATCCACCCGGTTGGCTCCCGAACAGACGGCGCCCCCCTGTGTCAGGTCCCAGCCTCAGCGGACGGCTGCCTGCCGTCGCTCCCAACGGTGCAGAGGAGTGACGCGGAAGAGGTACGGCCGCGGGCGGCGCTCCTCCAACAGCGGCCCGGGTGCCTACGGCGTCGGGACTCCGGGGATTGGTTGGCAAAGCACCGCTGCCGCGCAAGGCGGGGGGACCACCTCGTCAAGGCCGACGCCGAGATCTTCGGCTTGTGCGCCGACCCCGACGCCTCCGGTGACGGCTGCGGCACCAGCAAGGTCACCGATGAAGCCCCGGAAGCAGCCGTCTGACCAGCGGCCACGGAAGCGAGAGGGTGGATTTTCGAATCAGTTTCCGTCTCATTCAGCAGCGGTCATCGGCGTTCTGCTGAGACCCGACAACCAGCTGCGTTGAAGGCCCGGACGGGAAATGGAGATCGGTGAACGCCCCTGTACACCGTCCAAGACGCCGCCGTCACAGGTGGAAAGCGTGCGCCTGACCCAGTGTGCTGCGGTGGTTGCAGTGCGCGGCGATGAGTTTCGATGCAGAGGGGAGTCTTCTTGGGCGGATGCGCTTGACACGGGTGGCAGTGTGGCGCCGCCCGGTTCCGCGAATCGCGGGGCGCGTACTCGGCCAAGCGCAATAACGAGCAAGGAGACCTCCGGCGTGAGCGACGTAGTAGTCCACAAGATCGTTCGACCTGAGCGCACGGTTTCGGGCTCATGGCTGGAGGTGATCGCCTCGAACCTCGACCACCACCGGGCAACCTTCTTGTGGAAGTGCGAGGGCCTCTCGGACGCACAACTGCGGCAACGGCCTGTGCGATCCTCGGGGTTGACCCTGCTGGGGCTCATGCGCCATCTGCAGGGGGTCGAGCGTCACTGGTTCCAGCGGACGCTGGCGGGCACACCCCCTCGATTCTTCCCTTACAGGACCTACGTCACCGCTGCCGGCGACGAGTGGTACGACGAGTCGGACCCTACGCCGGCCAGGGATGTCTACGAGGACTACGTGAAGGCGTGCGAGGAGTCGCGGCAGGTGTTCGCGCGGGTGACCGACGACACTGCGCGCATTGTGTCGAGCTCGGAGTTCGGTGACACCGATGTGCGGTTCGTTCTTGAGCACGTGATCGAGGAGTACGCCCGCCACATCGGGCACGCGGATCTTCTCCGCGAAGCCATCGACGGCGCCACGGGCGAGTAGCCCGCCCGCCCTGTCGGAGGTATCTCCGAGTCCGCAGCGCGGCTCCTGCGACCGCCTCTGGCCACATGTCGAGGTCACATCACTGTGGCCAGGCCGTTGTGGTCGGCTAGCCGGGTCACGACTACCCGACCACAGCCGTCGGCAGCTGCGGCTGACCGTCAGCCCTACAGGCGGGCTGTGATGTTGCGGTACAGCAGCGGAGTACAGCAACCACCACGACCGCAGCCGACCACCAATGGCGTCCGGTCACCCCAGGACCAACGCCGATCATGGAGCGGCTTGGGGGCGTGTGGTTCGACCGGATCGTCGCCGCTCGGGCTCGCCGTGTAGCCACCGAATCGTCCGACTGCCCACGGTCGGCGGCTCGGACGGGAATGTGGTCCGGGGCGTCCGCACCGACGCGATCCGCCATCATCTGCTGGAAGTGAGGGCACTGGGTGAAGTCCTCGTGGTCGCAGCCGAGGGCGCATTCGATGAGTTCGAGGGACGCCTGGGCCGCCGCGACGCGGGAACGAAGTGCCTCGGCCTCATCGCGCAGGATGTCGCGCCGCTTCGCCGGAACGGTCGTAGCGGCCAGGGATCGGATGGTGTCGAGGGAGAGCCCGGCTTCCTTGGCACGGAGGATTACGGCGACGCGGGTGAGGTCGGCAGCGCGGTAGCGGCGTCGGCCGGCGCCGTCGCGCGCGGGGGTGAGGAGCCCCATCGCCTCCCAGTGGCGCAGGACATGTGTCGCCAGGCCGAAGCGTTCCGCGAGGGTGCCGATGTTCATGGGGCTGTCCTCGCCGCGGCCCGACGTGCTGTGCTCGCTTGACTTCATGCCGACATTAAGTCGCAGCGTGGCGCTCGTGACCAAGGAAGCAGAACAGACGCGCCACACGACGGACGACCTCATCGCGCTGCTCGATGCCGTCGACCGGCTTCCGGGAGCCGTGGAACTCCGGGAACTCACCTACGACTTGCTCGCCGCCGGGCCCGGAATGACCGTGCTCGATGTGGGGTGCGGCGCGGGACGGGCCGTGGCGGAGCTTGCCGAGCGGGACGTGAAGGCCGCCGGCCTGTACCCGGACGAGCGGATGATGGCCGTCGCCCGTGGCCGATGGCCCGAGGCGGACTTCCGGATGGCGGGTGCGTACGAACTCCCGCTGCCGGACGCCTCGGCTGACGGCTACCGAGCCGACAAGGTGTTCCATGAACTGGCCGAGCCGGGACGGGCGTTGGCCGAGGCTCGCAGGGTCCTCGTGCCCGGCGGGCGCGCCGTTCTCGTCGGGCAGGACTGGGACACGTTCGTCATCGACTCCGGGGATCCCGACCTCACGCGTACCATCGTGCGCGTCCGCGCCGATCTGACCGCCAGCCCGCGCGCCGCCCGCCAGTACCGCAACCTGCTGCTGGATGCCGGCTTCGACGAGGTGTCGGTCGAGGTGCGTACCGGAGTCTTCACAGGGCCGACGATGCTGCCGATGCTCGTCGGACTGGCCGAAGGTGCCTGCTCCAGCGGCGCTGTCACCCGAGCACAGGCGAACGGCTGGATCGCCGAGCAGCGAGCACGGGCCGAGGCGGACCGGCTTTTTCTGTCACTGCCGATGTTCGTGGCCGCGGGGACAGCTCCACGGTGAGACGGCGACGGCCTGACCAGGCATGCGCCGCCACCCCCGCCTACGGGGCTGAATCGCGGTTCGTCCGCACTGCCGCGTCCGCCACCCTGCCGTGGCGGCTTTATCACGACAGGATGTCCCTATCAGGTCGAGGTGTATCGAGGGCGTCGTCACATACACTGAGCTGGTGCCGAAGCTGTGGAACGAGACGATCGAGGAGCACCGCCGCGCAGTGCGGGACGCGGTGCTGGAGACCACGGCCTCCCTCGTCGCCGAGCAGGGGCTGCGGGCCGTGACGATGTCGCGGATCGCCGAACAGAGCGGCATCGGTCGGGCCACGCTGTACAAGTACTTTCCGGACGTCGAGTCCATCATGACCGCCTGGCACGAACGCCAGATCTCCGGTCACCTCAGCCAGCTCGCCGAACTGCGTGACCGCCCCGGAACCCCTGGCGAACGACTGGCCGCGGTGCTGGAGGCCTACGCGTTCATCCAGCAACAGCGAAACGGCCATGGGGGAGAGCTGTCGGCGCTCCTGCACCGCGGGGACCATGTGGCCCACGCGGAGCAGCATCTTCGCCATTTCATCCGGGGCTTGCTGGCCGAGGCGGTGGAGGTGGGCGAGGTTCGCGACGACGTCGCGCCGGACGAGCTGGCCGACTACTGCATCCATGCCCTGGCCGCGGCCGGCAGCCTGACCTCGAAGGCCGCGGTCAAGCGACTGGTGGCGGTGACGTTGACCGGGCTGCGTTCGCAGGACTGATCCGTCCCACGCTCCGCACAGAGACTCGGACCAGTCTGATCGACCCGAGTCTCTTTCGTTGTGCGGCGTGCCTGCGAGCTGTCGTGGGCTGCTACGCGGGGAGCAGGGTCCGGACGGCCTGCAGAACGGTCGGGTCTTCGAGCAGATTCCGCAGTTTGGGTCGACGGCATGTGGATCAAGAACTGGTGACGCGCCGCGGCGAGGGCGGCGCGTCACGGCTCTCTTCGTCGTCCGCGATCAGCAGGGGCAACAGCCGCCGGCGCTCAGGAGGACTTACCGCCGGTGCATGCCGCTCCCGGTTCGGGGGTCTGCGGGCCCTGGACGTACTTGCCGAGGAACTCGGCCACCCGGGGATCCGATGCCTTCGTCACGTTCAGCTGATGGCCCCAGGCGTTCAGCGTGATCGGCGAGGACTGGCCGGGGTAGGGGCTCATCAGCGTGTACGGGGTCTTGGCGACCTTGGCGGCGAGCGCCTTGACGTCGGCGTCGGCGGCCTTGTTGTTGTAGGTGACCCAGACTGCTCCGTGCTCCAGGGAATGCACGGCGTTCTCGTTCTGGACCGGCTGGGTGTAGACGTTGCCGTTGCAGTCCTGCCAGACGGGCGCGTGATTGCCGCCCACGGGCGGGGTCATGGGGTAGGCGACCTTCGTGGTGACGTGGTTGCGGCTCAGATTCGACCACGTCTTCTCGCCGGAGATCGGGACGGCCTTGGCCTGTTCCTTCTGGTTGGCGCGGTCGACGAGGTACCAGCCGCCGCCCACGAGCCCGGCGAGGATCGCGGTGGACGCGACGATGGTGATGATCCGGTTGCGGCGCTCGCGCGCCCGTTCGGCGCGGCGCTGTTCTTCTATTCGAGCGCGGCGGGCCTCGGCCTTGTAACTGCTGCTGTTCTTGCCCTTGCCTGCGTTCGAGTTCTTGGAGCTGGCGGAAGCCATTGTGAAGTCCCTTGTCTGCAGCGGAAATTGACTGATGCCGGTGAATCGGGAGCGGGCATCCGGTCTAGGTCCGCAGCACCTGTAGGACGTGAAGGTCGGGCGCACGCGGCGACATCGCGTACGTGGTGAAGGTCGTGGAGGGGGAGGCGGGCCGTGCGTCCAGTCGGACGGGCGGGCTGAAGGGCTGTGGATGCGGGCCGGGGCCGGTGGTCGGTGTGACAGCTGTCGACGCCCCGCCGCACTGATCGTGGCCGGGGGACAGGCACGCGTGGTCGCGTGCGTGACCGCCGGGTGTCTCGTAGGTGATCGAGGAGACGGCTACGGTCCGTGGCTGCATGGCGTACCCGTGGGTGCACAGGCAGGCCGCGCCGAGCATTGTGGCCAGGGCCACCAGCAGGCCCAGCACCACGGCTCCGGTCCGCCGCCGCACGCTCATCGTCACTCACCCACCTCCAGCTCAGGGTAGGTGAAAGGCCGGTGGATGAAGTGGTTGGGGGCCGCCAGTGTTGTCTGCACGAGCCAAGAGGTCCGGGTGGTCTGGGCGGAGTGGATCAGTGTGCGCCGGTTGGCGCGGCCGCCAGACGCTTGGTAGGCGCCCGCTGTAGGGATCCAGGCCGAGTCCGTGGACATGGTTCAGCGCCGTGCCGTACGAACCGGGGGAGCCGTGCCGCCATCGCTGCTCGTGCAGGTGGCGAGGCCGAGGGCGGTTACCGCAGCTGCGGCGTGGCGCTTCTCCATGGGTCCCTGGGAAGGGGGGCACACGGGCGGGGGGAGGAAGATCACTGGGTGCTGGCAGAGCCGCATGGTGGTCGGCTTCTTCCTGCCGGGCGACACCTTGCTGGTCCCGGCCGGGCTGCTGGTGGCAGTGGAACAGGGACAGTCCCGGCCGGTCGGCGGTGAAGTCGAAGTCGAGGGTCTGGTAGCCGCCGAGCATGACGACGTCCTTGCGCAGGCCGTGGGTGGCGGCGCCGGCGATATGGGTGACCTCAAGGTATGGCGGTGCAGGTGGACGGGGTGGATGTCGTCGGAGGCGTTGCGCAGCCGCATCCGGTACCGCTTACCGCGCTCGACGTCCAGCACCGGCTTGTCGGTGTCCACGGAGAACGTGACACCGTTGAGGGGCCGGATGTCGAATCCCTTGTCGGCTGCGTTGCGTCTCTCCACCAGCAGGTCGATCGTGTGGTCGGGCCGCTGGGTGGCGGAGCCGCACCCACACGCCCCGGTGGTTCATTTCCACCAGGGGCGAGACGCGTTCGGCGGTGCCGATCCACACCACCGGCAGGTTGGCCTGGCGGGGTACCGGGTTGCCGTCGAGCGCGACCACTTGGAAGGTGTGGCCGGGCAGGGCGAGGCTGCGGATTTCGGTGGCGCCGGCGTTGAGGACGTGGAACAGCACACGCTGTCCGGTCTTGACCTTGATCGGCCGGCCGTGGCCCAGTGTGCGGCCGTTGACGCTGAAGGCGCGGTAGCCGACTTCGGAGCCGCGGGGCATGCCGCGGCCAGCGAGTCGGCCATCGCCTTCTCGCCCCGACTCGGGAGTCGCAGCCGGCGACCACACCGGCACCCGCTCCGGCCGGCACGGGACACGCCACCAAGCTTGAGGGCATCGCGACGAGAGCCGGGCACGGCCTTGCTCCCTTCCCCGCTTGCCGGGACCCGACTGATTCGGACCGGCGGCGCGAGCACTTTGAGTGTCCATATGGATACACAAGGCAAATATCGTAACTCGATACCGTATCGGCATGCCGCGACGGCGTCATGGCGCAGATCGCCGGTTCCGTCCGGTGCCGAGAGCGCCGTGCGCGCGATCGGCGCCGCGGGAAGGGGGATTTGTCCAGCCGGGGCACCGGCAGGAGCCTTCCGGCCTGCCCGTGTCCGACCCGTAGACTCGAAGGCCGATATCGGTTTCGTCACTGCCGGGTGGGGTGTGGGGTGGACGGTGCGTGAATTCCAGCGCGGTGCGGTGCGGCTGCACATCCTGCACCACGCCGCAAAAGGGGAGATCCACGGCGCGTGGATGACGGAGGAACTTGCCCACCACGGCTACCAGATCAGTCCCGGCACGCTGTATCCGACGCTGCACCGGCTGGAGGCCGACGGGCTGCTGGTCTCCGAACAGCGCGTCGTCGACGGCCGTGCCCGGCGCGTCTACACGGCCACGAAGGCGGGGAAGAAGGCACTGGCCGAGGACCGCAGAGCCTTGGCGGAGCTGGCCCGCGAAGTCCTGGGTGAGGGGGCCTGGTAGAGCCGCAAGAGGGCGGGGTTGCAGTGCACGGCCTCGGTGTCACTGCGGCCCGGGGGCTTGTTGTGGTGTCGTCGTCCCTGGGGTGCGGATGGCCGCCTCCAGCAGGCCGCCTGCGACGAATACCCCCAGCCTCGGCCGCGCAGACGCCGTGGCACCACCCGCGAGAGCTCGCCGGCGCGTTTCCAGCCCGCCGGGACCAGGCCGACGGTGGAGTGCACCCCCATCGCGCACAGCCTGCCGCGCAGCCGCCACGCGGTGAGGATCGCCATCGTCACCAGAGGGTGTCTGAAGAGCTGGTCGGCGGGCATGTGGGCTGGTAGCGGGGTGGTTGCGCACTGTCGGGGGCTGGGGTGGGCGGGCTGCGTACCCGTGGCACGACGGATCTGTCCGATCCGGAGTGGGAGATCCTTCGTCTGTCGGTACCGGCGGTCAGGCCGGGTGGGCGTCCCGCGAAGCACACGCGGCGTGAGATCGTCGACGCGCCGGCGCACTGGCTGCGGGCCGGCTGTGCATCAGATGGCGCAGCGCCTCGAACTCGGTCGGCGTGAGCGAGAGCGACCGGTCGCCGCGCCGCACCGGCGGGTGTCCTCGTCCAGCCTCAGGTCCGCCACCCGCAGCACAGACCGCCGGAAGCCGGGCCCCCCGCGCTGCGCCGCAGCACTGTCCGCAGCCGGGCCATCAGCTCCTCCACCGCGAACGACTTGACCAGAGACTCGTCCCCGCCCCGGGTCAGTCCCGCGACCCGGTCGGCCGGCCCGTCGCAGGGCGGTCAGGAACACCACCGACACCATCGTCCCGGAGCCGCGCAGCCGGTCGAGCACGCCGAAGCCGTCGAGGCCCGGCAGGATCAGGTCGAGCGCCATGACGTCCGGATGGAACTCGGCGGCCGACCGCAGCGCCTCCTCGCCCGCGTACGCGGTCACCGCCTCCCAGCCCTTGTACCGGGCGGCCGTCGCCACGAGATCGGCGATCGGCCGGTCGTGGTCCGCCAGGAGGAGTCGCACTTTCTCCACCCGCTCGTGCTACGCCACAAAGTTCCCGGTACCGGCCCCGTCCACGTGCCGGACCCCGATCGACCGCTGATCGACAGCGGCTCGACAGTCGTCCGACAGGATCCGGCAGCCGGGAAACGGCCGGGGTCAGTGCGGGGCGGAGAGCCACTGGCTGAGCCAGGCGAAGGCCGGCGGGAACTCCGCGGACCAGGTGTTGTAGTTGTGGCCGCCGTTCGGCAGGAACAGCGTGCGCACCGTGACTGGCGAGGACGCCGCGGCCGCCTGGAACTGCGTGATGTAGGAGGGCGGGCTGAGACGGTCCTCGCGTGAGGTGGCGAGGAACAGGCTGACGTGGGATTTCGTGTGCCGCACCAAGTAGGTCGGGCTGCTGAGTCGGCGCACGGTCGGGTCCGGGAGGACGGACTTGTCGCCGGTCAGCGGGTCGGGGTCGAGAGCGGCGCCCGCGCCGAAGACCTTCGGGTACTGCAGGGGCAGTTTCGCGGCGCAGAAGCCGCCGGTCGAGAAGCCCATCAGGCCCCAGCCACTGGCACTCCGCAGGGTGCGGAACTTGTGGCTGATCAGGTCCGGGACGTCCGCCGACATCCAGGTCGCGACCTTGCGGTTGGGCAGGTCGGTGCAGTCGGTGTCCACACTGCCCGGGTTGACCACGGGCATCACCAGGATGAAGGGGTGCACCTTGTTCTGGTTCAGCAGGTCCGCGAAGGCGCCCGGCATACCGCCGTGCTCCAGCCAGGACTGCGGGGAGCCGGGCACGCCGTGCAGCAGCATGATGACCGGGAACCGCTTGTTCTTGAAACCTGGCTCATCGTACTGAGGCGGCGTCCACACCAGCACCTGTCCGGACAGGGCGGACTTCTGGCCGCGGAAGTACGTGTCCAGTACACCGCCCTTGGTGCTGTGGTTGAACTTCGCGCGCTTGACCGGAGGTCCCGGCATCGCGACCGCGTTGGTGTTCGTCTTGCCGAGGAGGTCGTCCCACGACGCATACAGGCCGTAGCTGTTGTTGATCCAGGTGGCAACGACACTGATCGCGGTGAGCTGGCACAGGCCGATCATCACGGCGTGGGCCAGCCAGCGCGCCGGCCTGGGCCCGCGGATCCTGGCCCACAGGGCGATCGTGCCGATCATCGCCACGACCGTCGCGACGATGAGGACGACGAAGAACGGCGTTCCGGTGAGGGACACGCGACCACCTCTCTGGACCACTCGACGGGGACGAAGCAGGCGATACAGGCCGTAACGTCTGCAATGCCCCCGCATGCAGGCTACTTGGATAGAGGGGACCCGACGATCACCGGTTCCGTCCGACGGGACAGGACAAGAGAAGTGATTGTTGGAGGGGTCTGAAAAGGCCGGTCAGCGGGTCGTTCTTGTGAGACGACGTACGAGCAGCATGGCCATGGCGAGGTGGATGACGTTCTCCGAGTTGCCGCGGAGGTATTCGTAGTCTTTGGACAGTCGACGGCAGCGTCCCAGCCAGGCAAACAACCGCTCCACCACCCAACGACGCGGAACAACCGCGAAGACGGGCACTTCACGAGGTGTCGTCCCTGCCCGAGCCCATGTGGAGCGGGAGCCGCCATCGCGGCGCTGCGCGATCTCCACGGTGATGCCGGTGGTCTCCGGGATCCAGGCGTGGAAGTTGGCACCGCGGTAGCCCTGGTCCGCCCAGACATGCCCGAGGCGCGGGAAGGCGTCGACAGCCCGGGCGAACAGGACCGTTGCGCCGTCAGGTCGCTGACGTCGGCTGGGCTCACGCAGGCGGCCCGGACGGTGCCCAGGGTGTCGGCCAGCAACTGCCGCTTGATCCCGCTGACCTTCTTGGCGCCGTCGTAGCCGTGCAGGCACCGCGTCACTGGCCCGGACGCTCTGGCAGTCCACGATCCCCGGGCCCGGTGCGGGATCCCGCCCGAGCCGAACCCGTTCGCGTTCGCGCAGCGCGGTCAACATCCGCTCCCATACACTGACTTGCCGCCCCTTGCGCCAGTAGTGGTACACCGTCTGCCAGGGCGGCAGGTGTTGCGGTAGCAGCCTCCAGGCACAGCCGGCCCGCAGCCAGTACGCCGGCCCGCAGCCAGTACGCCGGCCCGCAGCCAGTACGCCGGCCCGCAGCCAGTGCGTCGGCGCGTCGACGATCTCACGCCGCGTGTGCTGCGCGGGACGCCCACCCGGCCTGACCGCCGGTACCGGCGGACGAAGGATCTCCCACTCCGGATCGGACAGATCCGTCGTGCAACGGGTACGCAGCCCGCCCACCCCAGCCCCCGACAGTGCGCAACCACCCCGCTACCAGCCCACATGCCCGCTGACCAGCTCTTCAGGCACCCGCTGGCGGAGCCGAGGATCACGACACGTACCACCTGATGTTCATCCCCGGCGGCTATCGTCTCGCGATATCGGAGGTCGATAGATGGGTGGTGCAGAGTGAGTCAGGCGTCGCAGGGCGGCGGAGCCGCTGTGCTTGAGCGGAGACTGGGCGTTTTCGATGCTGTCGTCATCGGGCTGGGCTCGATGATCGGTGCGGGGATCTTCGCCGCTCTGGCGCCGGCTGCGCGGGCGGCGGGCTCGGGGCTGCTGGTGGGGCTGGCCGTTGCCGCTGTGGTGGCGTACTGCAATGCCACGTCCTCGGCCCGGCTGGCGGCACGCTATCCGCAGTCCGGTGGGACGTATGTGTACGGCCGTGAGCGGCTGGGCGAGTTCTGGGGGTACCTCGCCGGGTGGGGCTTCGTGGTGGGCAAGACCGCCTCGTGCACGGCGATGGCGCTCACTGTGGGGTCCTATGTGTGGCCGGACCAGGCGCACGCCATCGCGGTGGCGGCCGTTGTGGCGCTGACTGCGGTGAACTATGTGGGTGTGCAGAAGGCGGCGTGGCTGACGCGGGCGATCGTCGCCGTGGTCCTGGCCGTGCTGTCCGCTGTGATGGTGGCCTGTCTGACCTCCAGCGATGCTCAGGCCGGGCGGCTGGACATCGGCTCGGACGCCTCCGTGGCCGGGGTGTTGCAGGCGGCTGGACTGCTGTTCTTCGCCTTCGCCGGATACGCGCGGATCGCCACCCTGGGGGAGGAGGTCCGGGATCCCGCGCGCACGATTCCGCGGGCCATTCCCCTGGCCTTGGGGATCACGCTGGTGGTGTATGCGGCGGTCGCCGTGTCCGTGCTCGCGGTCCTGGGCCCGAACGGGCTGGCACGGGAGAGTGCGCCGTTGGCCGAGGCGGTTCGGCAGGCAGGGGTGTCGGGGCTTGTTCCGGTGGTTCGGGTCGGGGCGGCGGTGGCCGCGCTCGGGTCGTTGCTCGCGTTGATCCTGGGTGTCTCACGGACCACGCTGGCCATGTCCCGGGACCATCACCTGCCCCATGCTCTGTCCGCTGTGCATCCGCGGTTCAAGGTGCCCCATCGCGCGGAGCTCCTGGTGGGTACCGTGGTGGCGATCCTGGCCGCCACCACGGACGTGCGCGGCGCGATCGGTTTCTCCTCCTTCGGCGTACTTGCTTACTACGCCGTGGCGAACGCCTCCGCCTGGACCCTGACCGAGGAGGAGAACCGGCCCCCGCGCATCATCCCCGTGGTCGGGCTGGCCGGCTGCCTGGTCCTGGCCTTCACACTGCCCGCGATGTCGGTGGTCTGGGGAGCGGCGGTGCTCGCGCTCGGGGCTGCGGCCTACGGCGTACGCCGAAGCCTCACGGCACGACAGGCGTCGTAGCCCGAGGACCTCGCGGGCCGGTTCCGTCGACGCTCTGAGGCCCTTGGCCAGGGCCTGCTCGCCTGCGGCGATCGCCTTGTGGACGTGGCGGGCCATCATGGCGCCGTGGATCTCGCCCTCGGCCGCGCTCGGCAACCGAGCCTAAGGGTGGCGACGTGTCGGCTCAGCGGACTGCAGAGAGTCGTGATGCGTGCCGGGTGATGCGAGTGGCGGCGAACTCCGTGCCCGCCACGAACCGCATCATCGGGCCGAACACCGGGGCGGCGAGTGAACCGGTGAAGTACAGGCCGGGTACCGATGACTCGAACGATGCGGACAGGTGGGGTGCCTTCGAGCCGGGGACGCAGGTCAGGGCGCCGCGCACCGAGGGCGACAGGAACGGCACCGCGTCCAGGTCGAGCCGGTAGCCGGTGGCCGCGAGCACGTGATCGACAGTGAGCGTCTCGGAGCCGCCAGGCCCGGCGATCTCCAGGCGCACCCCGGGACCCTCTGATTCCGCCCCGGTGACGCGGATGGACGTTCGGACCGGCACGATGCCCTCGACCCGGTCCCGCAGCCACCATCCGCCCGACGGCCCCAACGCGCGCCGGAACAGCAGCATGCGGGCGGCTGCGGGAAACTTCCGCACTCCTTGTGGGGCCTTGCAGACCGCGGCCAGGATCCAGCCCGTGCCCAGCGGTGAGGCGGGCTTGGCCACGCGCTGCGTCCAGGGCCGGGCCGGATCCGGCTTCATCCCCCACAACACGCGCGATTCGCGGACCAACACCTGAACCTCGGCGCCGGCCTCGTGCAGCAACGCGGCGCTTTCCAACGCGGACTGGCCACCGCCGATCACGGCAACACGCCGACCGGCATACGGCGACAGGTCGGTGTGGTGGCTGGTGTGCGACACCAACGCACCAACGCCCGGTCCGTCCGGGGCGAGTCGCCGCAGTTCCTCGGGGATATGGGCAAGGCCGTTCAGCCCCGTGGCCACCACGACGGCAGCGGCCGGAAGTTCCTGCCCGTCGTCCAGCCGGACGAGGAAACCCCCGTTGGAGGGGGCCCGGTCGACGGCGATGACCCGGGCCGGGTCCACCTCGCCGACGTAGCGCTTTTGGAACCACATCCCGTACCGCACGAACACGTCGCACGGGATCGGCGTCAGCTCGGTCAGCTCCGGCTCACCGTGCACGCGGCGGAAGTCCGCCAGGCGCCCGCCCGGCTCCGGCGTGGACAGGTCGGTCGCGTCCGGGGTCGACTTCAAAAACATGCCGGTGGCCATGGCATGCCGCCAACTGCCCAGCGCATCACCGAAGATGCGGACCGGCACCCCTGCCGCTCGAAGATGCGCGCCCACCGACAGTCCGTACGGGCCCGCCCCGACCACGACGACGGGAAGCCCTGCGCGCCCGGTGAACGCCTGCTCGCGGGCAGGGCGTTGCCCCGGTAGCGACTGTGTCATGCATCCCCCTGCTGTTCCGACACTGCCTTCCCCAAGGCAGCACGTATTTCGGGATGGCACGTTGGCGCACCGCAGCCTGTACCGGTCTCCCCTCCGCCGCCCAGTGTGACTGATCGGCCGGTATCGGGCGACGATATCGACGCACGTTGGCCAAAAGCTGGGCGAACGGTAGGACAGGGGTTGTCCCGCCGATCCTTGACGCCCTCTACGCTGCCCAGGTCCCGGGACCGCGCCGGCCCGTCCGGGGCAGTGCCGGCCACTGCCGCTGCGGCGCACCAGGCTGACGACGCCTCGGTGGGCGCTGCGCCGCCCGCGCTCGGTGACGCGCTCGTGCTCACCGCCACCGCGAGCGTCGTGCTCCTGCCGATCGGCTGCCTGGCTCGGTGCGGCCGGCGGGCCTGCCGGGCTCGCCGTCGCCGACTGGACCTGCTCGCCCTCGTCGGACAACGTGCGCCCGAGTACGGCACCACGATCGTCGAACATGGCGTTCCGGCCGTCTACTGCTTGTCTGGGCGCGGCGCCCGCGTCGTCGTCACCCGCGGCGCGCTGGACGTCCTGTCCGAAACGCAGCTTCGAGCCGTACTGGAGCACGAGCGTGCCCACATCGTGGGGCGGCACCATCTTCTGAGGGTCCTCGCCGAGGCGTTCTCCCGCACGTTCCGCGGCCTGCCGCTCGGCCGGCACGCGAAGGAGCGGACGTTCCTGCTTCTGGAAATGATCGCGGACGACCGCGCCCTGCGGTTCCATCCCGGCGAGGTGCCGACGACCGCGATGCACGAGGTCGCGGCCGGCCGCGCGCCGCTGGCGGCCCTGGGGGCCAGTGGGTCGGGAGTCGCCATCCGCCTGCGGCGCGTTCTCACTCCGCAGCCCCGGGCCGCCACGCGCGGCGTGGTTGGGAATCGTGGCGGTAGCCGTCGGTTCTCCGCTGTTGCCTCTGCTGGTGGCGTGCGGGCCCTGACTCCTGCAGGACCCGCACCATCCCCAAGAGTTGTGCATGTCGCACAGCGGGACTACCTCACGCCGGAAGCTCCAGTCCGCCTTCCTGTTGAACGCCGGGGAGCGTGGCGCACGAACAGGAGCTCCCGGCTTTGAGGTGCCACACGGGGCGCACTACTGACTTCCTTAGTAGGTACGCGGATTCCGGATGCCACCAGCCCGCCAGGTGATCCTCATCGAGGCGCTCGCGCGCGAGCTCGGCTGAGACGGATCAGGCGCCCGCCCCTTTCAGGCGCGCTCTTCGCTCGTCATGAGCCCGGTCTGTGCCAGTGCGGCTTCCGACGGGTTTGTGGCTTCGGGTTCGGGCGGTGTGTGTCGCTGCCTGTGGTGGGTCAGGAAGGCTTTGCCGCGGCGGATGCCCAAGCGGCCCAGGATGACGTGGCCGGCCACGATGGCGACTTTCAATGCGATGAGCGCAAGGATGCCGTTGACGGCCCAGCCCGTCCACGTCGAGGCGGTCAGTGTCGCTCCGGCCACGCCCAGGTGCACGGCTATGACGAGTGCGCCAACCATCAGCAGACCTGTCGTCTTGGTGAAACTCCGGAGTGTGCGTCCATCACCCTTGGGTGCCCCGGCCGCGTAAGGCGTCTCGTCAGTGGGCGCAGCCGAGGGCGATGGGGGGCGCTCCTGCCAGGTCACTTTCAGTCCGTCGCGTCGGCCGATCTTCTCGATGCGGCCAGTGATGCCGTTCTGAAGTCGCTGCAGGGTCTCCTCGTCGTCTGCTTCGACGTGCACGGTCAGCGCGTCCGAACTGGCGTCGAGGGTCCACTGACCCTCGGCGAAGCGGACGGTCCCATGGGTGTCGGACCATTCGACATGCCGTACGTCGGGCATTTGGCGGCCACCATGGCGGGCGGGCGGCCGATGGCGCATCCGCACCATCATGTCGGCGTGACGGCAGAGTTGGACGAGGTAACGGCTCGCGCGGTCGGTGGCGATCCGGGCTTCGGCGGTCGGCATGGGAATCCTTTCTCGGGCCGACCCCGCAGGGGCGGGCGCCTGCGGGCGCGGGCATGCGGTCGAGCAGCGCCGGCGCGTTCGCACGCCGCCTCAGGGGCGCCCATTGTCCGCGGAGGTCAGATCCTGGTCAGGGCGACCAGCCAGGCCCGGATGCCCTGCGGATCGGTGATGATGTCGATCGTGGCGGGTTCGATCGAGTCGACCCGCCATCCTTCGGCGAACGATGTCTCGATCTCACCCCGCGTCATCCGGTGCGGTCCCTGATCGCCGGGCTGCCGGTCGCTGAAGCAGAGCATGAAGTAGCGGCCACCCGGCTGCAGGACGGCTCGTAGGCTGTCGACGAAGGCTGCGCGATCGTCGGCGTTGAAGAGGTGGAACAGCCCGCAGTCCAGGACGGTGTCGAACGACTCCCCGAGATCGCCCAGCTTCCGGCCGTCGTGGTGGAGGAAGCGAACCGAAAGGCCCCGATCGCGGGCTTTCTCCTTGGCGGCATCCAGCGCTCGGGAGGCGAGGTCGACGCCGGTGGCGTCCAGGCCGCGCGCGGCGCACATGAGCACGTGTTCGCCGGTTCCGCAGCCGACGTCCAGCACCCGGCCCCGGACTTCTCCCGCGTCGGCGAGTGCCTGGAACGCCGGTTGGGGGCGTCCGATGTCCCAGGGCGGCCGACTGGTGTACATGTCGTCGGGCCTCACCCATGGAGTGCCGGAACCGAGGTGGGGGTGCGGGCTGGACATGTGGGTGCCCTCCATCGCCTGTGAGCCTCCGGACAGTGTCCGGCTTCCATCATGCCCAGCTTTATCGAGACAGTGTGTCTACGTCAAGTCTTGTTGTCTTGGATCGTGACGTCGTGCCACGCAAGAGAGGTGCCCGGCCCGAAGGCCGGGCACCTCTTGGTGACGCGATCTTTGTCCGCTTACTTGAACGACCGCAGCCGCAGGCTGTTGGTGACCACGAACACTGAGGAGAACGCCATCGCCGCGCCCGCGATCATCGGGTTGAGCATGCCGAAGGCGGCCAGGGGCAGGGCGGCGACGTTGTAGCCGAAGGCCCAGAACAGGTTGCCCTTGATGGTGCCCAGCGTCTTGCGGGACAGGCGGATCGCGTCCGCCGCCACCCGTAGGTCGCCCCGTACGAGCGTCACGTCGCCCGCCTCGATCGCCGCGTCGGTGCCGGTGCCCATGGCCAGGCCCAGATCGGCGGTGGCCAGGGCGGCCGCATCGTTGACGCCGTCGCCGACCATCGCGACCGTACGGCCCTCGGCCTGCAACTGCTTGACCACGGCCACCTTGTCCTGGGGCAGTACCTCGGCGATCACCTCGTCGATGCCCACGGAACGGGCGACCGACTCGGCGACGAGCCGGTTGTCGCCGGTGAGCAGGACGGGCCGCAGGCCGAGGCGACGCAGTTGGGCCACCGCTTCGGCGCTGGTGTCCTTGATCGCGTCGGCCACGGTGAGGACGCCGCGAGCCTCGCCGTCCCACGCGACGGCCACTGCCGTACGCCCCTCGGCCTCCGCCGCGGCCTTGGCTTCGACCAGCTCACGCGGCAGATCGATCACCCACTCCTCGAGGAGCTTCTCGCGGCCGACGAGGACGGCGTGCCCGTCGACGACGCCCTGCACGCCGAGCCCGGCGACGTTCTCGAAGTTCTCCGGGACGGGCAGGCTTCCGGCCCGCTCGATTGCGCCGGCGGCGATCGCCCGGGCGATCGGATGCTCAGAGGCGTGCTCCAACGAGCCCGCCAGCCGCAACAGTTCGGCTTCGTCCACGCCCGGTGCGGCGATCACGTCCTGCAGTTCCATGCGGCCCGTGGTGACGGTCCCCGTCTTGTCGAGGACGACGGTGTCGACGCGTCGGGTGGACTCCAGGACCTCGGGTCCCTTGATGAGGATGCCGAGCTGGGCGCCTCGTCCCGTGCCGACCATCAGGGCCGTCGGAGTGGCCAGGCCGAGGGCGCACGGGCAGGCGATGATCAGTACGGCGACGGCGGCAGTGAAGGCGGCGGTCGCGTCACCGGTGATGAACAGCCAGGTCAACAGGGTTCCCAGGGCGATGAGGATGACCACGGGAACGAAGACGCCCGAGATCCGGTCGGCGAGCCGCTGCACCTCCGCCTTGCCGTTCTGGGCGTCCTCGACCAGCTTCGCCATCCGCGCGAGCTGGGTGTCCGCTCCGACCCGGGTTGCCTCGACGACCAGGCGGCCGCCGGAGTTCACGGTGGCGCCGGTGACGGCGTCGCCGACGGTCACGTCCACCGGCACCGACTCGCCGGTCAGCATCGAGGCGTCGACCGCCGAGGCGCCCTCGACGACGGTGCCGTCGCCGGCGATCTTCTCGCCGGGACGTACGACGAACCGGTCGCCGACCGCCAACTGCGCGACGGGAATGCGTACTTCCCTGCCGTCGCGCAGTACCGAGACGTCCTTGGCGCCTAGTTCCAGCAGGGCGCGGAGGGCCGCGCCCGCCTTGCGCTTGGACTTCGCCTCCAGATAGCGGCCGGCGAGGATGAAGGCGGTCACGCCCGCCGCGGCCTCCAGGTAGATGGAGGAGGACCCGTCGGTGCGGGAGACGGTGAACTCGAAGCCGTGCCGCATGCCTGGCATGCCTGCGTGCCCGAAGAACAAGGCCCAGAGGGACCAGCCGAACGCGGCGAGCGTGCCGATGGAGACCAGCGTGTCCATCGTTGCGGCGCCATGGCGGGCGTTGGTGAACGCGGCCTTGTGGAAGGGGGAGGCGCCCCAGACCATGACCGGGGCTGCGAGGGTCAGCGACAGCCACTGCCAGTTGTCGAACTGCAGGGCCGGCACCATCGCCATCAGGACGACGGGCACGGACAGCGCCAGCGAGACGATCAGCCGTTGGCGCAGGGAGGCCGGCTCGCCGTTCTGTGCGGCCGTGACCGCGTGCTCCTCGGGCTGTGGTGTGTGAGGCGGCGGCTCCTCGGCGGTGTAGCCGGTCTTCTCGACGGTGGCGATGAGGTCGGCGACCTCGACACCCGCACCGTATGCGACCTTCGCCTTCTCGGTGGCGAAGTTGACCGTCGCCGTCACGCCGTCCATGCGGTTGAGCTTCTTCTCGATACGGGCCGCGCACGAGGCGCAGGTCATCCCGCCGATGGAGAGCTCCACTTCGGAGTCGGGAGCGGCCGCCGCCGTGCTGAGCGTCTTCTCGGGAGCCGTGCTGGTCATTGCGTATCTCCTGGGGGAGGGCCAGGACGTACGGCGTCCGTATCAGCGGAGCGATACGTCCCGGCGGTTGTCGCGTTCCGGGGCGGCCCGGACGTCTCAGGCCTGGCCGGCGAACTCGTATCCGGCCTCGTCGACGGCGGCGCGTACGGCCTCCTCGTCGAGCGGGGCGGCGGAGGTGACGGTGACCTCGCCGGTCTCGGCGACGGCCGTGACGGCGGTGACGCCGTCCAGGTCACCTATCTCCTGGGAGACGGCGCTCTCGCAGTGACCGCAGGTCATGCCGGAGACCTTGTAGACGGTCGTGACGCCGGTGCCGTGGATCTGGACATCGGTTGCCGCGTTGGTGCCGCAGGAGCCGCAGCAGGACCCGTTGGTCGTCTGGTCGGTCATGGCTTCTTCCTCTGGGGTCGATGCGTGGGACGGCCATCGGAGGGCGCGCATCCCCGGCCCTCTCGACAGTGAGAACACTATACCCCCCAGGGGTATTCCATCACCTCTTGGAAGGGGCTCTGTGAGAGTGTGCAGCGCGCCAGGTACCGGGCGTGCTCGCCGCCACCGTGTGCACCCTGCTTGCGGTGATCCTCGGCAGCCAGATGCTGTCCGCCTCCTCCGACCATCTGCGCGGCGCACGACGCGACGCCTTCGACTCCGTCGTCGCGCTCTCCTGCGCCCGCGCCATCGCGTACGACGCCAACGCCGACGGGAGCCGGTACCTTCTCGATCCCGAGCACCGCGACCAGTACGCGCAGGCGTTCCTCGACAAGTCCCAGGAGCTGTACGGGATGAAGGGCGCGACCCTCGCGACGTACGACGACGACCTCGACCGCACAAGGCAGGCCTACCGCCGGAACCGCAATGACCTGCGGTTCACCGGCGAGTGCCGGCGCGAGCTCGCCAACATCACCTTCCCGGGGGAGAGGGCCGCGGCCGAGAAGACCGTGGAGACGTACGCCGTCTACCAGCGCGACGACCGGTGGACCCGCGCGATGGTCGCCCAGGGCAAGGAGCAGGCGGCCGTGGGATTCTGCATCAGCTGGGATCCGGACATGTCCAACGCGCACTTCGGCGCGTACATGGACGCCCTGGGGAAGCTCATCGTCATCAACCGCGATCACTTCGCGTTGTCGGTACGGACCGGTCGCTCCACGCTGACCGATCTGCTCCCCTGGAGCTGATGCCTGTTGTCGGCGGCGTGTGGGCTGACGGCGCTGGGGCTTCGGCCGCCGCTGGCTGAGTTCCGGTAACCCCGCGATCGGGTCCGGCGCGGTCCTCGTCGCAGACGGTTGCGGTCGCGGTCGGTCGCAGTCGGTCGTAGTCGCAGACGGTTGTATACGAACGAGGTGTTGCCCAATTCCCTCGCGCACCTGGAACCACTTGGCCGGGATTTGAATTTCCCTTCATAGGATGGCCGTGCTGAGGGTGTGGGGGGAAGTCCTTGCTTCAAGGGGCGGAGTGGCGTCGTAACAGTGCCGAGGACGACCGTGCGCATGCCGGCGTCCCATACAACGTCGGGCTGTCATCCGCCACGAGCGGCGGCCTGCGAACCTACCTGCGGGCCGCGGTGGTCCGGGGCGCGCTGTTCGTCGGGCGCACGCTGCGGGGTGAGTGGCGCGGCATCGTTGTCGATCCGGTCCGGCGGCTGCTGCGTCGTGGGCTGCCCGGACTCTCGTTGGCGTTCGTGGCCGCCTTCGGCGTCATCTTCTTCCACGCGATCGCGCAGCGGCCGACCGGTGCGGTGGTGGTGCGCATCGTCGGCGGAGTGAAGGCCGACCTGCCGCTGTGGCTCGCCCTGCTGCGCACCCCGGTGTCGCTGTATGTTCCGGCCCTCGACCTGCCGGTATGGGCGGGCATCACCCAGCTGTTCCTCGCGTTCGCTCTCGCCGAGCTGATACTCGGCCGGGCCAGGACTCTGGCCATCGCCTATGCGACCACGCTGGCCGGCACCCTCACGGTGCGGGTGATGATCGCGATGGGGCCGGGCTGGTGGGGGCTGGGGTTGCCGCCGGAGATCGGGCAGGTGCTGGACACCGGGCCGTCCGCCGCGGTGGTGGGTCTGTTCACCTATCTCTCCATCGTCCGGCGTGCCCCGGTCGTGTTCACGCTCACGGGCGCGTCGATGGTGTGGGAGTCGATCGCCAAGCCCAACCTGGCCGGCCGCGAGCACCTGATCGCGGTGGGCGCCGCAATCGTCCTGGGCTTGCTCCACGGACGCGGGCGCGGGCGCAGACTCCGTCCGGCGTGGCTCGGCTTGCTGATCGGGGGAAGGGAAGTCCGTCGGGCCGGCACGGGTGCGCCGGTGACCGCGCCGGTTCCGGCGTCGACTGACAAGGCTGCCCTGGAGCGGCCGAACGACAAGGCTGCCCTGGAGCGTTCGGAGTACAGGCGGCTTCTCCAGGGACCCGCGTCAGCCGGTGAAGGCAACGCATGGAGGACACGCAGGGACCACCGAGCCCTCTCCGGCGGCAACAGCGAGGGATGACACCTCACGTCCGGTCCCGCACGAGGCTCACGCAGTGACGGCGCGGCGTCACGGTCGAACTGTGCCCGGACCCGGCTGCATCGCGGGGACCAGACCCAGTTGCTGGGCCCGGAGCACCGTGCTGACGCGGTCGTGTGTGCCGAGTTTGCGGTAGATGTTCTGGATGTGCTTGTGCACCGTGCGGTCCGAGATGGCGAGGCGGCGGCCGATGGCTGCGGCCGTCAGGGCGTCGGTGAGCAGGAGCAGAACGGTCGTTTCCCGTGGCGTCAGATCACAGTCCTCGGCCAGCTCCTGGGGAGTGCCCGGTGCATCGCACGGCACGGCCTGCCGCTGCCAGCGTTCCAGTAGCTGCCGCTGCTGCTCGACGGCTGCCAGCAGGGGCTGGAGGCGTTGACCGATGAGGACGTGGTCGTCGGTGAAGTCCGAACCGGAGCGGTAGATGAGACATCCGGTTATCGGGTCGGTCGTCTGCGGCAGAGGAAGCGCCAGTACGTGGTCCGCATCCAGGGTCTCGCCGATCAGACGCGCGGTCGGACTTGCGGACCACGCGGGTCCGGCCGTCCGACGCGCCGTGACCGGCAATCGGTCCGTTCGGGTCGTGTAGTGGTCCGCGAAGGGGTAACCCGCCCGCATCAGCCCCATGGCCTCGTCCCCGAGCCGGTCGAATGCCGCGCCGACACCGGGTGAGAGGCCGACCGTGCCCCGGCTCTCGCTCCAGTCGTCCAGTTTGTAGATCAAGGCCTCGCCGCCGCACAGGTCCGGCAGGGCGGCGGCCAGCAGCGGCCACAGCTGCCCGGGGTCCCGTTCGTGGAGCGCGGCCACGGCCACCGCCAGCATGCGTTCGTAGGCTTCGCCCGGCCCGAGTGTCACGTATCCCTCTCCGCCTGTCCGTACGCAGTTGTACCCATTCCGGTGCCGTCCCCGCTACTCCAGACTTCAACCGAGCAACATCGGCGTTCTGGGTGCCACTCCAGCACATCGGTGCTCCGGCGTGCGGGCCGCCGGCGCGGGGGGACCGGCGGCCCGTCCCGTTCCCCGCCGAAGCCGCCCGGCTCATCCGTGGCCCCCGCCTGGACGTCATGGGACCCAGGGTTCCTCGCCTTCCACCACAGCCGAACGGGTGTACCGCACGGGGCGCGCGAGTGTTTCGCGGCGAGGGGACACTCGTCCGCCTGCCCGAGGGCAATGCATGGCTGGGAGCGGTCAGCGCGAGGCGGCAGAAGGAGGCGTTCCGTGGACCGGGACCGGTGCGGGGTGCCCGTCGACTGCGGCAGGAACGCACTGTGAGTGCGGAGCGCCGGCCACCGGCCCTGCCGGCGCCGGCCGAGGCCCGCCGACCCGGAGAACGGATCGCCGACGCGGCGGACGCGCGGCTGCCCGTGCTGGACGGAGGCGGAGCGCTGCTGCGCAAGGCCTTCCCCGACCACTGGTCGTTCCTCCTCGGTGAGATCGCGCTCTACAGCCTGGTCCTCCTCGTACTGACCGGCGTATGGCTGACGTTCGTCTTCCAGCCGGAGATGCGGGAGGTCGTCTACGACGGGCCGTACGCGCCGCTGCGCGGCGTGCTGATGTCGGAGGCCTTCGACTCGACCCTGCACATCAGCTTCGACGTGCGCGGCGGACTCCTCGTCCGGCAGATGCACCACTGGGCCGCCCTGGTGTTCGTCGCCGCCATCGGTGTGCACCTGCTGCGCATCTTCTTCACCGGTGCCTTCCGCAGACCTCGGGAGATGAACTGGGTCATCGGTGTCACGCTGTTCGCGATCGCCCTCGCCGAGGGCTTCGCGGGCTACTCGCTCCCCGACGACCTGCTCTCCGGCACGGGGCTGCGCATCGCACAGGGCATCATGCTGTCCCTGCCGGTCGTGGGGACGTACGTGAGCATGTTTGTGTTCGGGTCCGAGTTCCCCGGGCAGGACATTGTGGCCCGTCTGTACGGCATGCACATCCTGCTCCTGCCCGGCGCACTGATCGCCCTGGTCACCGTGCACCTGATCCTTGTCTTCCACCTGAAGCACACCCAGTGGCGCGGCCCGGGCAGGGCCAACCGCAACGCCGTCGGCAAGCCGCTCTTCCCTCAGTTCGCGGCGTCCTCGACGGGTCTGTCCCTCGCGGTCTTCGGCGTGATGGCGCTGCTCGGCGGGCTCGCCCAGATCAACCCTGTGTGGGTGTACGGGCCCTACCGGCCGGACCAGGCGTCGACCGGCTCGCAGCCCGACTGGTACGTCGGCTTCCTGGAGGGCGCGCTGCGGCTCGTACCGCCCTGGGAGACGAACATCGCCGGTCACACGATCATGTGGAACGTCCTGCTGCCGGCCGTCGTGCTGCCGGCGCTGTTGTTCCTCGTGCTGTACGCGTACCCGTTCGCCGAAGAGCGGCTGACGGGCGAGTGGAGCGAGGAACAGCACCTGTGCGACCGGCCGCGGGAACGTCCCGTGCGCACCGGACTCGGCACTGCAGGGGTCACCTTCTACGCCGTCCTGCTGCTGGCAGGCGGCAACGACATCCTTGCGAACGCCTTCCGCATCTCGTTGAACTCCCTGACGTGGATTCTGCGCATCGCACTGGTGGTGGCGCCGATCCTCGCCTTCCTGCTCACCCGGCGGCTGTGTCACGCCCTGCTGGAGGCGGAGCGGAAACGCCTGGCCGAGGGAGAGGAGACCGGGGAGGTGCGGCAGACCGTGGAAGGCGGCTACGAGAGCGACCACCGGCCGGTGACCCGGTTCCGGCCGGGAGCACCCAGGAAGCCGCTCAGCCCCCGCGAGTCGCGTACTGGAACACCATCCCGAAAACCCCCCGCGCCAAGACCCCGACGCCGATGAGGAACAGCCACAGCCCGTAGACCACTCCCAAAGACGCGACGGCGAAACCGAGGGCCGTGATCACGGGCCAGGGGCTGTGGGGCGGGAAGAACTCCAGGGGACCGGCTCCGTCCGCCACCTCGGCGTCCTTGCGGTCCTGGGGACGGCGCCCGCGGCGTTTGTACTGCACCGCGCAGAAGAATGAGACCAGCGTGGCCATACCGAAGGCGATGATCAGTACCGCCGTACCGGTCGCATCCCTCGACCATGCGCCGTACAGCGCGGCCGAGCCCCCGAAGAACACGGCGACGACGCCGAAGACCAGTGACTCGACCTTCACCGCAGTCCCTCCTCCAGCGCCTGCCGGACGACCTCCGGATGGTGCAGGTCGAAGGCGGGCGAATCGGACCGCACCCGGGGCAGGGCCAGAAAGTTGTGGCGCGGTGGCGGGCAGGATGTCGCCCACTCGAGCCCGCGGCCGTAGCCCCACGGATCGTCCTGCGTGACCCGTTCGCCGTGCCGTGCGGTGTGCCAGACGTTGTACAGGAACGGCAGTGTGGAGACGCCGAGCAGGAACGCCCCCGCGGACGACAGTGTGTTGAGCAGGGTGAAGCCGTCCTGTGGCAGATAGTCGGCATAGCGGCGGGGCATGCCCTCAGCGCCGAGCCAGTGCTGCACCAGGAAGGTCAGCTGGAAGGCGGGCAGGAGCAGCCAGAAGTGCAGTTTGCCCAGCCGTTCGTCGAGCATCTTCCCGGTGAACTTGGGCCACCAGAAGTAGAAGCCCGCGAACATCGCGAAGACAACGGTGCCGAAGAGCACATAGTGCAGATGCGCCACGACGAAATACGAGTCGGTGACATGGAAGTCGATCGGCGGGGACGCGATGAGCACGCCGCTGAGACCACCCAGCAGGAATGTCACCAGAAATCCCAGCGCCCACAGCATCGGCGTCTCGAACGACAGCGACCCCCGGTGCATCGTGCCGATCCACGCGAAGAACTTGATCCCGGTGGGCACCGCGATCAGGAACGACATCACGGAGAAGAACGGCAGCAGCACGGCACCGGTGGCGAACATGTGGTGCGCCCATACGACCGCGGACAGCATGGTGATCGCGATCGTCGCGCCGATCATCGGCAGATAGCCGAACATCGGCTTGCGCGAGAACACCGGGATGATCTCCGAGACGATCCCGAAGAACGGCAGCGCGACGATGTAGACCTCCGGGTGGCCGAAGAACCAGAACAGGTGCTGCCACAGGATGGCGCCGCCGTTCGTCGCGTCGAACACGTGCGCCCCGAACTTCCGGTCCGCTTCCAGGCACAGCAGATCGGCGGTGAGCACGGGGAACGCAGGCAGTACCAGGATCGAGGTGAACAGGATGTTCCAGGTGAAGATCGGCATCCGGAACATCGTCATGCCGGGGGCCCGCAGACACAGGATCGTGGCGATGAAGTTGACCGCGCCGAGCGTCGTCGACACACCCGTCACCACCAGCCCCATCACCCACAGGTCCCCGCCCGCGCCGGGGGAGTGGTACGCGCTGTTCAGCGGGGCGTAGGCGAACCAGCCGAACGACGCCGCACCGCCCGGCACCAGGAACCCGGACACGACCATCAGGCCGCCGAAGAGGTACATCCAGTAGGACAGGGCGTTCAGCCGCGGGAAGGCCACGTCCGGGGCACCGATCTGCAGCGGCATCACCGCGTTGGCGAACCCGGCGAACATGGGCGTGGCGAAGAGCAGCATCATCACCGTGCCGTGCACCGTGAAGAACTGGTTGTAGCCGTCCAGGGACAGGAACTGCAGTCCGGGACGGGCCAGCTCGGCACGCATCCCCAGGGCGAGCAGACCGCCGAAGAGGAAGAAGCAGAAGGCCGTGACCATGTACAGCCTGCCGATCACCTTGTGATCGGTCGTCGTGGTCCAGCGCAGCAGCGTCCGGCCGAAGGAGGATGTGGGTGCGGTCTTCCGACGGGCGGCGGCGATGCGTTGCGACAGTTCCGTCATCGTCCTCCTCCACGCAGGCCGGCAGGGAAGGAGAGGGCATGGCGGGGCCCGCGCGTCCGCGGGCCCGCGGTACGACCGCCGGTCCGGATCATGACCGTCTGCCGCGACGCTATCGCCGCGGTCCCGTGCATGCGGCCGCGCCACGCCCGCCGCGCGGGTGTTCACGGCGACGTGTTCATCTCCCCGGCAGGGGTGCCGGGGGTCCATTCCGCGCTCAGGCCCGCCGTCGAGGCCCGGGAGAGGAGGGGGTCAGGAACCCGCCCCGCGGGCCTGGTCCGCGCGTTCGGCGTTCTTCTTCTTGACGCGCTCCGCTTCCCTGCGGACCTCGGCCTGGGTGGCGCGTTCCTTCTCCAGCCACTCGGGCCGGTCCTGCTTCAGTGCCTCGATCTGCTCGGTGGTGAGGGGCTCGGTGACCCCGCCGCGCGCGAGGCCCGCGATGGAGACGCCCAGCTTCGCCGCGACCACCGGACGCGGGTGCGGGCCGTTGCGTCGCAGCTCCCGCAGCCACTCGGGCGGATCGGCCTGGAGCTCGTTCAGCTCGGCGCGCGAGACGACACCCTCCTGGAACTCGGCGGGGGTGGCGGGGAGGTACACACCCAGCTTCTTCGCCGCGGTCGCGGGCTTCATCGTCTGGGTGGTCTGGTGCGACTTCATGGTGTCCAGACTATCGGCCGTGTACGAGACCTCCGACCACGCCCGGTAACCTGGCGGGGTGACAGGCTCGGAAGCATCTCCCTCGTTCCGGCTCGCGTACGTCCCCGGGGTGACGCCCGCCAAGTGGGTGCGGATCTGGAACGAGCGCCTGCCCGGGATCCCCCTGACCCTCCTCCAGGTGCCGGCCGCAGAGGCATCCGATGTGTTGCGCAGCGGCGAGGCGGACGCAGGCCTCGTACGGCTGCCGGTCGACCGTACGGTCTTCAGCGCGATCCCCCTCTACACCGAGATGACGGTGGTCGTCGTCCCCAAGGACCACGTCGTGACGGCGGCGGAAGAGGTGTCCGTGGAGGACCTCGCCGACGAGGTGCTCTTCCACCCCCTCGACGACGTCCTCGGCTGGGAGCAGCCGCCCGGAGAGCCCGCCTTCGAACGCCCCGCCACCACGGCGGACGCCATCGAACTCGTGGCGGCCGGCGTGGGCCTCCTCGTCGTCCCCCAGTCGCTGGCGCGTCTGCACCACCGCCGGGACCTCACCTACCGGCCGGTCGTGGACGCCCCCCAGTCGAGCGTCGCGCTGTCGTGGCCGGAGGACGCCACCACCGACCTCGTCGAGGACTTCATCGGGATCGTCCGCGGACGGACGGTCAACAGCACGCGGGGGCGGACCGCGCCTCAGACACAGCCGAAGCGCAAGCAGCCCGACGCGGCCGCCGGGCGGCAGAAGCCCGCGGCGAGGGCGTCCACGGGCAAGGACCCCCGGAGCCGTTCCGGCGGTCCCAAGGGCGCCAGGCGCGGAAAGCCCCGTCGCCGGTCGTAGCACCGGGGAACCGTCGGGCGCTCACCAGGTGTCGACGAAGGCGCGGCGCGGCTCGTCGCCGGGCCCCTCCCACCCTTCCAGCGCCGCCCGTATCCACCCTCGCGACGTCGCCGGATCGATCACCGCGTCGATTTCGAGCGCCGCCGCCGCATTGACGGCCTTGCCGTGCTCGTACATTTCGGCGACCCGCGCCTCGAACGCGCGTGCCCGCTCCGCCGGGTCCGGGATCGCCTCGAGCTCCTTGCGGAAGCCGAGGCGGACCGCGCCCTCCAGGCCCATACCGCCGAACTCGCCCGTGGGCCAGGCGGCGGTGGCCAGTGGGGCGCGGGTGGATCCGCCCATCATGGCCATCGCGCCCAGGCCGTACGCCTTTCTGAGGACCAGGCTTACCAGGGGCACCCGCAGGTTGGCGCCCGTGACGAAGAGGCGGGCGAAGTGCCGTACCGTCGCGGTCCGTTCGGCGTCCGGGCCCACCATGAATCCGGGTGTGTCGCAGAGCGAGACGACCGGCAGACCGAAGGCGTCGCACAGTTGCAGGAAGCGGGCCGCCTTGTCCGCGGCATCGCGGTCGACGGCCCCGCCCAGATGTGCCGGATTGTTCGCGATCAGACCCATCGGGCGGCCCTCGATCCGCAGCAGGCACGTCAGCACGCCCACTCCGAAGGCCCGTCGCAGCTCCAGCAGCGAGCCGGTGTCCGCGAGCGCCCCGATCACGGTGCGCACGTCGTACGCCCGTCGGCGGTTCTCGGGAACGGCGTGCCGCAGCAGCCGCTGGTCCGGTGCCTCCCAGGTCGTCCGCGGTCCCCGGAAGTACGACAGGTAGCGTCGTGCCACCTCGACCGCCTCCGCGTCGTCCGCCGCCTCGATGTCCACCACCCCGCCCGGGGCCTGGACCGACAGTGGCCCCACCTCCTCGGGCCGGTACACACCGAGCCCGCCGCCCTCGATCATCGCGGGGCCGCCCATGCCGATCGTGGCGTCGGGCGTGGCGATCACCACGTCGCAACAGCCGAGGAGGGCCGCGTTGCCCGCGAAGCAGCGCCCCGAGGCGATGCCGACCAGCGGGACGAGGCCGCTGAGGCGGCCCATCCGGTGGAACGTGGTCACGTCCAGGCCCGCGACGGACGTGGTGTCCGTGTCACCGGGGCGGCCCCCGCCGCCCTCCGCGAACAGCACCACCGGCAGCCGTCGCTCCTCGGCGATCTGCAGCATCCGGTCGGTCTTGCGGTGGTTCTGCAGCCCCTGGGTGCCCGCCAGAACTGTGTAGTCGTACGACATCGCCACGCACGGCGTGCCGTTGATCCGACCGGTGCCGGTGACCATGCCGTCCGCCGGAGTCGCCCGGATGAGGTCCTCCAGTGAGCGCCGGCGCCGCTGCGCGGCGATCGCGAGGGCGCCGAACTCGGTGAACGACTCCTCGTCGCACAGGTCCTCGATGTTCTCGCGCGCAGTACGCCGGCCGATCCCGTGGCGCTTCGCGACGGCCTCCGGGCGGTGCTCGTCGAGACCGAACGCATGCCGTCGGATCACCTCCGCCAGATCGGGGCGTACGGCGTCCGGATCCACGGGCTCGGCACCGGCGTCCTCGTGCGGAGCTTCGGCGGTCGCGTCCAGCTCGACCAGCGGCCGTCCCTCGCCCACCGTGTCGCCCACGCGCGCGTGCAGAGCGCGTACGACTCCGGCGCCCGGGGCACGTACGACGTGCTCCATCTTCATCGCCTCCAGCACCAGCAACTGCCGGCCCGGGTGCACGTTGTCGCCCGGCGCGATGTCGACCGAGACGACCGTGCCGCTCAACGGCGCGCTCAGCGTGCCGTCCAGCGGCTCGGCCGCCGGGCCCGGTTCGCCGGGCAGCAGCTCCGGCAGATGCTGCTCGACGAAGCCGGTGTGCGCCCAGAACTCCGGGTGCGCCAGCACCGCCCGCAGCAGCGGGATCGACGTCCGTACGCCCTCGATCGCGAACTCGTCGAGTGCTCGCCGGGCCCGGGCGCAGGCCGCCTCCCAGCCACTGTGCGGGACATGCGCCACCACCTTGGCGAGCAGCGGGTCGTAGCGGACTCCCACGGCGGTGCCCGTGCGGGCCGCCGTGTCGACCCGGACGCCCGGCCCGGTCGGCACGTCGAAGCGCGTCAGCCGCCCGGCCGACGGCCTGACCGCGCCGTCTGCCGACGTCACCTCGGCATTGACCCGCGCCTGCACCGCGAAGCCGCGCGGTGGCACAGGCGGCCCCGCGAGACCCAGCGACGCGAGGGACTCGCCCGCCGCCAGGCGCAGTTGGACGGCGACCAGGTCGACACCCGTCACCTCCTCGGTGACCGTGTGCTCCACCTGGAGCCGTGGATTGGCCTCGATGAAGTGGAACTCCTCGCCACGGACCAGGAACTCGAAGGTGCCGAGCCCCGTGCAGCACGTGGCGCGGGCCAGGCGCAGGGCGGCCGTCAGGAGCTTCTCCCGTACGGAGTCCGGGAGTTCGGGCGCCGGTGCGATCTCGACGAGCTTCTGATGGCGGCGCTGGACGCTGCAGTCCCGGTCCCACAGATGCGTGACGGCGCCGCTCGCGTCGCCGACGATCTGCACCTCGATGTGCCGGGCGCCCTCCAGCAGCCGCTCGACGTACAACGCGTCACGTTCGAACGCCTGTCGGGCCTCGGAGCGGCAGCGCTCCCAGGCCTCCGCCAGCTCGTCGGCCGTACGCACCACGCGCATGCCGCGCCCGCCGCCCCCGCCGACAGCTTTGATCATCACTGGACCGTCGCGCAGGAACTCCCGGGCCTCGTCGACGGTCGTGCCGCCACCGGGCAGCACGGGTACCCCGTGGTCCGCGGCGAGCGCACGCGCGCGTGTCTTGTCGCCGAAGAGGGCGAGTGCCTCGGGGGAGGGACCGACGAATGTGATCCCGTCGGCGGAGCAGCGCCGGGCGAACTCCGCGTCCTCGCTGAGGAATCCATAGCCCGGGTGCAGGAACTCGCAGCCGCTGGACCGGGCGGCCGCCACAAGGGCGTCCGCGTCCAGGTAGTCCGTGAGCGGCACGGCCTCGTCGGCGTGCCGGGTGTGCGGATCGTCGTCGTCCGCGTACACCGCGACCGTTCGCATGCCCAGTTCGGCGGCGGTGCGCAGCACGCGGACGGCTATCTCCCCGCGGTTCGCCACAAGGACGGCGGCAGAACCCATGAACCCCTCCCGATCGACTCTCGATCAACTCCCGTTCGAATCCCGGTCGACGGACCCGGTCGACGGACCCGGTCGACGGACCCGGACGACGACCGACGTCGCGCCTACGAGGATGCCGCAGCCGAGCCCACCAGCCAGTCGAATGCCGCCCGAGCCGTGAACTCCGCCTGCCCGCCGCGCACCAGCAGCCCCGCGGTGGCGAACGCCGGGTCGTCGGCCTGCGCGGCGACATACGGGATCGCGATGCACCGCATCCCGGCGGCATGTGCGGCGGCGGAACCCGGAGCGGAGTCCTCCAGGACCACGCAGTCGGCGGGGGAGGTATCGAGGCGGCGAGCGGCCTCCAGGAAGATGTCCGGGGCCGGCTTGCCGTGCGCGACCTCCTGGGCCGAGACGACCGTGGTGAACCAGGACCCCAGGCCAGTGCCTGCCAGAATCGCCTCGATGGCTTCCGACGACGAGCCCGAGGCCACGGCCATCGAGACACCCTCCCCGGCCAGCAGCTCCACGAACTTCCGCATCTCCGGGTAGACCCGGGTGGCGGCGCGGGCCAGCTCCAGATAACGGCGGTTCGTCTCCGCGAGCAGCTCGTCCAACGAGGCCCGGAGGCCGTAGCGCTCCTTCCACCGCTCCAGCGTCTCCTGTGTGCTGATGCCCACGTACCGCTCGTGATCGGCCAAGGTGTAGTCGGTGACGCCCTGCTCGGCGAGAATCTGCCGTCCTGCTTCGAAGTAGTTGGGCTCGCTGTCCACGAGTGTTCCGTCGAGATCGAAGATGACCGCGACGGGGCCGAGAGTGCTCATGGGGTCCAGGATGCCAAGGGCCGGTCATGTGCGGGCGGGCGCGGGCAGTTCTCCGGGTGGGGCGGTCAGGTCGCGGCCGCGCGCCCGATCGACTCCACCAGCGGAAGCAACCGGTGCGGCACGCGTTCGCGCAGCGCCACCTCCGTACGGGTGCGGACGACACCCGGCAGACTGATCAGCGTCTGGATGACGTCCTCCAGATGTTCGTTGTCCCGCGCCACGACCCGGGTCATCAGATCGCCGCCCCCGGTGATCGAGAACGCCTCGACGATCTCCGGTACGGCCGCGAGGGCGTCGCCCACGTCGTCCAGGTGTCCCTGCGTGACCTCGATATGCACGAACGCGAGCACAGGGTGACCGAGCGCGGCCGGGGACAGGGAGGGGCCCATGCCGGTGATCACGCCGTCACGCTCCAGACGGTCCAGCCGGGCCTGCAACGTGCCGCGGGCGATGCCCAGGATGCGTGCGTACTCGCGCACGCTGGTGCGCGGCTGCTCGAGCAGCAGCCGCAGGATGCGGGTGTCCAGCTGGTCCACGGCCATGGTCCGTTGGCCTCCCTGTCACATGGGTGGATCTTCCTCGACTGTACCAATGGCTCAGTGGAGAGCGCGCCGCTTGAGCCACTGCCTTCTTGGTGCTTTTCTTGTGGATATCAATGGCGCCGCGCAGCGCAGGACCGGTGACGAAGCCGGAGTCCGTGCCCGCGGCGCCATTCCCATGTCCTGGCGTTGTGTCGAAATGAAGTGGGGGCGGACGTCCGACGGTGAAGAACCCGACGGTGAAGAAGATGTTCACGGCTCCGGATCCGGGGCTGTTCCGGCTGCGCATCTCGCTGCGCGCGGTGCTCGGCATCGGCCTGGCCGTGGCCCTGTGCGAGCTTGCCGGACTGTCCCTGCCCGCCTCGGTCACGGGCGGACTCTCCGCGCTCCTCGCGCTGTTCACGGTGGCCGACCCGACCGTGCGCGACCAGGCGGGCACCACCGTGCTGCTGCCCGTCGTGGGTCTCCCCGTCCTCGCGCTGGCGACCGCCCTGCACGGGGCGCCGACGGTGCGCGACACGGCCTGGCTCGCGGTGGTCTTCGCCGGCGTGTACGCGCGCCGCTGGGGGCCGCGGGGCCATGCGCTCGGCATCTTCGCGTTCATGACCTTCTTCATCGCCCAGTTCCTGCACGCCGTCCCGGACCTGCTCCCCGAGCTGTACGCGGCCGTGGCGCTGTCGCTCGCCGTCTCCTCCGCGGTGCGGTTCGGCCTGTGGTGTGTCGAGCGCCGCTCGCCGCTGCCCGCCGCACCCGCCCCGCTCGCCGGGCGCGGACTCGACCGGCCGGCCACCCGTCAGGCGTTCCAGGCCACCGCCGCGTGTGCCTTCGCGACCGCTGCGGGCCAGTTGCTGTCGCATGAGCGCTGGTACTGGGCCGTCGGCACCGTCTGGTGGATCTTCGTGAACACCGCCTCGCGCGGCGAGACGCTCATACGCGGATTCCGGCGTGTCGTCGGCACGGTCACCGGCATCGTCGCCGGGCTGCTGATCGCCGTGCCGCTGCACGGCGCCCCCGCACCCACGGCCGCGCTCGTCGCCGTCTGTGTGTTCGGGATCTTCTACACCGCGGCGCTCTCGTACAGCTGGATGATGTTCTTCGTCACCGTCATGGCAGGTCTGCTGTACGGCCTCCTGGGTGTCCTGCATCCGGGGCTGCTCGCTCTGCGCCTCGCGGAGACGGGCGTCGGGGCGCTGGGGGCGGCCCTCGCTGTCGCGCTCGTCCTGCCCATCACCACGCACACGGTCACCGACCAGTGGGTGCGCCGGGCCCTGCACGCGGTGCACGACTGCACCGCCGCCGCGGCACGGCGGCTCGCGGGCGATGCGGAGGCGGACCCTGCGTCCGGTGCGGCGGAGCTCGAAGCGCTGCTGGGGCGCGTACGGCAGGCGGTCGCGCCACTGGTGCATCCGCTGAACCCGATGCGGGCGCGCAAGGCGCGAGCCCGTCAGGTACTCGCCCTGCTCGACGTCTGCGCCCGGGAGACGCGGGGCCTCGTCGCCGTGGCCGCCGACCCCGACGCCTCGCACGACGCCCGTCTCACGGCCGCGTGCCGACGTGTCGAGAGCGCGGTGGAGAGCCTGCTCGGCGCGGTACCGGAACGCGCCCTCACGGCCCATGAGGGCGCCCCGGTCCACCACCCGGGTGCCGAGCAGGCCCTCAGCCACCTCCACGGCCTGGAACGGGCCCTGCTCGCCCTGGCGGCCCCTCTGCGCGGCTCGTCGCCGGCCCGGGCCTGACCACCTTGTTGGTCTAGACCTACTGCTACCGTCGTCCCGGTGAGGTGTCGGCGGGAGGGGACGGCAGTGGCGAACGGCGGCGGGCGGCGGGCATACATCGGCTCGTTCACGGCGGCAGGAGGGCGCGGTGTCCTCACCGCGGCCGTGGATCAGGACAGCGGCGCGCTGACCGTGCTGAGCGCCGTGGACGGGGTTCCCGACCCGTCGTACCTCGCACTGTCCGGGAACGTGCTGTACGCGGTCAGCGAGACGGCCGACGGCGCGGTCGCCGCGTACCGGCTCGACGGCGACAGGCCCGAACTCACCGGTCCGCCCGTCCCCGTCGGTGGCAGCGGACCCACGCATCTGAGCGTCCACGCTGGTCACGTCCTGACCGCCAACTACGGCTCCGGCAGCGTCACCGCCGTGCCCCTGCGCGGCGACGGCGCCCTCACGTCCGCCCCGTCCGGCGTGCTCCCGCACAAGGGCTCGGGGCCGGTTGCAGAGCGGCAGCAGGCACCGCACGCCCATCAGGTGCAACCCGACCCGAGCGGCCGATGGATCGTCAGCGTCGACCTCGGCACGGACTCCGTCCGCGCGTGTGCGCTGGAGGACGGCGTGCCGAGGCTGCAGTGCGAGACGGCGCTGCGCCCCGGGTCCGGGCCGCGCCATCTGGCCTTCCACCCGGACGGGGAGCGTGCGTACGTCGTCAACGAGCTGGCTCCGACCGTCACCGTCTGCCGCTGGGACGCCGAGAGCGGGGTCCTCAAGCCGGTCGCCGAGACGCCCGTGCTGCCGGACGCACCCGTGGGCGACGCCTACCCGTCGGGAATCGTCGTCTCGTCCGACGGACGCTTCGTGTGGACCGCGACACGCGGGCAGGACGTGCTGTCCGTGCTGGCCGTCGAGGGTGACGTGATCGGACGAGTGACCACGGTGCCGTGCGGGGGCGTCTGGCCGCGTGCGATCGCCCTGTCGGAGGGGTTCCTGTACGTCGCCAACGAGCGGTCCGGAGACGTGACCTGGTTCGCGGTGGACCAGGAGACGGGGGTGCCCCGGCACGGCGGCTCGGTGGCGGCACCGGCGGCTTCCTGTGTCGTCTTCGGCTGACCCGGACCCCGACCCGGAAAGGCGAAGGGCCCGCTCCTGGAGAGGAGCGGGCCCTTGGTCGTACAGGTGGGTCCGGCGGGGTTCAGCGGACCGGAGCGCCCTGCGGCTGCTGCGGGGCGATGCCCAGCGCCGTCGTGTACTTGGCGAGCGCCAGCTTGCCGATCGCCGGGTATGCGCCCAGCGCCTCGGCCGCGGCGCAGCCTGCCTCCTTGGCGGCCGCGTCCAGCAGGCCCGCCTCGAGCTCAGGACCGATCAGGTACGGCGCGAGGGCCAGCTGCTGCGAGCCCGAGGTGCGCAGCTGCTCGGCGACCGCCGC
>NZ_JBEOZU010000080.1:0-43509 GCF_040298185.1 Streptomyces sp. NPDC001634
CCCGGGTCCACCGGTCGTGCCGGTACCGAAGGACGAACCGCTCTGCTGGGCCTGGCGACGGGCCGCGGCCACACCGGCGGCGGCCTGCGCGGCGGCCGGACCACCGGACTGCGGGGCGCCCTGGCCCGGCTTGCCCGGAGCGGGCTTCTTGCCGCCCTGGGCGACGTCGACCGGGAGCATGACCAGCGCGGTCGTACCACCGGAGTCGGACGGGCGCAGCTGGATGCGGATGCCGTGGCGCTGCGACAGACGACCGACCACGAAGAGGCCCATGCGGCGGGAGACGGAGACGTCCACGGTGGGCGGCGAGGCGAGCCGCTCGTTGATCGCCGCGAGGTCCTCGGGGGACAGACCGATACCGGTGTCGTGGATCTCGATCAGCACGCGGCCGTCGGGCAGGGCGTGACCGGTGACCTTGACCTTGGTCTGTGGCGAGGAGAACGAGGTGGCGTTCTCCAGCAGCTCGGCGAGCAGGTGCACGAGGTCGTTGACGACCCGGCCGGCGACCTCGGTGGCCGGGACAGCGGCCAGCTCGATGCGCTCGTACTGCTCCACCTCGGACGCGGCGGCGCGGAGCACGTCGACCAGCGGGACCGGGCGGGTCCAGCGGCGGCCGGGCTCTTCACCGGCGAGGACGAGGAGGTTCTCACCGTTACGGCGCATACGCGTCGCGAGGTGGTCGAGCTTGAACAGCGAGGACAGCTGGTCCGGGTCGGCCTCGCGGGACTCCAGTTCGGAGATCAGCGACAGCTGGCGCTGGATAAGACCCTGGGAGCGACGCGAGAGGTTGGTGAACATCGCGTTGACGTTGCCCCGCAGCAGGGCCTGCTCGGCGGCGAGGCGGACCGCCTCGCGGTGCACGTCGTCGAAGGCCGCGGCCACCTGGCCGATCTCGTCCCGGGAGTGCACACCGACCGACTCCACGGACGTGTCGACGTCCTGCGGGTCGGACTCGGACAGCTGCTTGACCAGCTCGGGCAGACGGTCCTGGGCGACCTTGGTCGCGGTCTCCTGCAGACGGCGCAGCGAGCGGATCATGGAGCGGGCCACGACGAAGGCGCCGACGAGGGAGACGCCGAGGACGAGGAGGATCAGCGCACCAGAGATGATCGCCTCCTGCTGGGAGGCGCTCTTCAGCTCGCGGGCCTTCTGCTCCATGTTCTCGAGGAGCGTGCCCTCGATCTTCTTCATCTGCTCGATCTTGGCCGAGTCGTCGTCGACCCAGTCCTTGTACGAGCGCTTGTCCTGCGTCTTCAGGCCGCCCGAGCTCTTGAGGACGCGGCTGGCGTAGGTGTCGGCGGCCTCGATCGTCGGGCTGCCCTGGTCGATCGGCTTCGTCAGGTCCTCGGCGCCGTCGCCGTAGATGCTGCGGAAGCTGTCGAGTTCGGAGTCCTGGCTCTCCAGGGCCGACAGGGCGTACTGGCGGTCGTTCTCGGAGAGATCGCCGAAGTCGGTGTTGGTCGCGGGCAGGGCCGCCGCGATGACCGCGCGCTGCACGGACGCGTACTCCTTGGCGGTGGAGAAGGCCGCCAGGGCGCGGGTGCGCTGGATCATCTCCGGGTTGCTCGTGGCCTCCGCCATGTCCTGGGACAGGCTGAGCAGCTGGGAGATCAGTCGGTGGTACGCCTCGACCGTCTGTGTGGAGTTCTTCGGGTCCTTGTAGGCGCTGGCCCGGATGGAGCTGAGGTTGTTCAGCTCGCTCGCGATGCCGACGACGCTGTCGCGGACGCCGGAGAGCCGGCCGCTGTCGGAGGCGTCGCCGATCTCCTGGGTGCCCTCCAGGAAGGAGGAGCGGGCCCGGTTGGTCTTGTCGCGGACGCCCTTGACCGTGTAGTCGGTCGCCGACGCGCCGTGGGCGAGCGGTCCGGCGGACTCGTCGCGCTCCTCCTGGAGCGCCTCGGCCAGCTGGGTCGCCTGCTTGGTCATGTCCGTCAGCAGCTTCATGTTGTCGAGCTGCTGGATCTGGTCCATGTTGTCGCTGATACGCAGGGCGCCGAGCGAGGTGGCGGCCACCACGGGAAGCGCGAGCAGCGAGACCAGACGTGTGGAGATGCGCCAGTTGCGCAGGGCTATCCGTGAGCCCGGATCCACCGGAGCGGCGCTGCTCCTGGGCGGCGCGGTCGGCGTGGGGGCCGCGGCCGCGGGTACGGGCGCACCGGTGCGCCCGGGCCGCTCGGGGCCGCCGGCAGCCGGTGCCGGGTTCTGGGCGTGCTGGGGCGCGGAGCTGCCTTTCATGGGGCCAGTCCCGCCGTGCGGCTCCGGCTCCGCCGAAGCGCTGCCATCCCTCTTGAAACGTCCCTGCACTAGCGTCGCAACCTCTGGACCAGGCGCCCCTCCGCGCAAACGGCGGGACGGTGTCGGCGTCGTGAGGGGCGCCCTGAATGCGCCCCCCGGGTGGTCGTGAGTGACCGGCGCTGGCTCCCCCTGCCCGCCGCTTCCCGGCGCTGCTTTGCGCCCCTGCGCGCCGGTGCGATCCCGCGGCGGTCCGTGGAATTCCAGCACAGTGCAGGATCTCCAACAAGGCCAACGGGCGAGCCTGTGACCACAGTGACACCTTGTGAGGGCAGCGTCACGAGACGTGGATAGTTATCTCACGCATAAAGGACTTATGGCTGCGAATTGGTGGTGCGGGCAGGGTGTCCCAGTCGCCATGATCGGGAGCGGAATGCGGGCTTCAGTAGGAAGATGTCCGTTTTGTCGAGGTGGGTCGACGGCGTGAATTGACCCTTTTGCCCTTAGGTAAGTGAGCAAACTCACACGGGGGCAAGGCCCTCTTCGGGGCTTCGCGCGGGAATTGCATGTTTAGCCTGACGCTTTACAGGGATGGCGAATCCGACAACCCGCGCCCCGGCGACGGCCCTTGAGGCCCGCCGGGCGCCTGCAACGACAAGGTCAACGACACCAGTGAAGACCACGATGATGTTCCGCACCATAGCCAACCCGCGGCGGACGACGCTGGCGCACCTCGCCGACGCCGCCGAGCTGCAGGCACCGGCGACGCCGGAACCCTCCGTCGACCTTCCCACCCAGACCGCCAATCCCAAGCGCACCGTTCTCATGGAGGTCCCGGTCCAGGCCTCCGCCGCGCTGTAATACGCGCATCGGGCGCTGCTTGCTCAAAGCGTGCCCGCGAGAACTTGCCCACGTGCTTGATCACGTGCTTGATCGCGTAAGCCACGGTGGCGCCCTGCTCAACGCGCGGGGCGCCCGCCGTAATACGCGAAGCGCCGGCCCCCTGCCGCGTTAGCCTGGAGCGTCAGACTCCAGCCAGCTCAGTGAGGGGCGCAAGGATCCCGTGCGCATCGCCAGATTCTCCATCGACGGGAACGTCGCCTTCGGCGCGGTCGAGGGTGACAAGCCGGACGAGCTCGTCCTCGACATCATCAAGGGCATCCCCTTCGCGGACTTCGAGCTCTCCGGCACGAAGGTGCCGCTGGCCCCTTCTGATTCAAAAGCGAGGGTCAGGCTGCTGCCGCCGGTGCTCCCCAACAAGGTCGTGGCCTTCGGCCGCAACTACGCGGAGCACGCCCGGGAGCTGGGCAACGAGGTGCCGGAGGCCCCGTTCGCCTTCTTCAAGCCGTCCACCTCGGTGATCGGCCCCGGCGACGAGATCGCGTACCCCTCCTTCTCCCAGGAGCTGCACCACGAGGCCGAGCTGGCCGTGGTGATCGGCCGTATGTGCCGAGAGGTCCCGCGCGAGCGTGTCAAGGACGTGATCCTGGGCTACACCTGCGCAAACGACGTGACCGCACGCGACGTCCAGCGCCGCGAGAAGCAGTGGGCCCGGGCCAAGGGCTTCGACACCTCCTGCCCGCTCGGCCCCTGGGTGGAGACCGACCTCGACCCGAGCGACCTCACCATCCAGCTCACGGTCAACGGGCAGCAACGCCAGCTCGGCCGTACGAGCGAGATGATCCACCCGATCGAGGATCTGATCGTGAACATCTCCGAGGCCATGACGCTGCTCCCCGGCGACGTGATCCTCACGGGCACCCCCGCGGGGGTCGGCCCCCTCAACGTCGGCGACGAGGTCGCCGTCACCATCGAAGGCATCGGCACTCTCACCAACAAGGTGATCAAGCGTGGCTAACGCGAACGTCCGCGTACGTTTCTGTCCGTCCCCGACCGGCAACCCCCACGTGGGCCTGGTCCGCACCGCCCTGTTCAACTGGGCGTTCGCCCGTCACACCGGCGGCACGTTCGTCTTCCGTATCGAGGACACGGACGCGGCCCGCGACTCGGAGGAGTCGTACGTCCAGCTTCTGGACTCGCTGCGCTGGCTGGGCTTCGACTGGGACGAGGGCCCCGAGGCCGGTGGCCCGCACGAGCCGTACCGCCAGTCGCAGCGGATGGACATCTACAAGGACGTCGCCAAGAAGCTCCTGGACGGCGGGTACGCGTACCACTGCTACTGCACGACGGAGGAGCTGGACACCCGCCGCGACGCCGCCCGCGCCGCCGGGAAGCCGTCCGGGTACGACGGCCACTGCCGTGATCTGACCGCCGAGCAGGTGGCGGCGTACGACGCCGAGGGCCGCACGCCCATCGTCCGCTTCCGTATGCCCGACGAGACGATCACCTTCACCGACCTGGTCCGCGGTGAGCTGACCTTCACGCCGGAGAACGTTCCGGACTACGGCATCGTCCGCGCCAACGGCGCACCGCTGTACACGCTGGTGAACCCGGTCGACGACGCCCTGATGGAGATCACCCACGTCCTGCGCGGCGAGGACCTGCTCTCCTCGACCCCCCGCCAGATCGCCCTCTACAAGGCGCTGATCGAGCTGGGCATCGCCAAGGCCGTGCCCGAGTTCGGCCATCTGCCCTACGTGATGGGCGAGGGCAACAAGAAGCTGTCGAAGCGTGACCCTCAGTCGTCGCTGAACCTCTACCGAGAGCGCGGCTTCCTGCCGGAGGGCCTGCTCAACTACCTCTCCCTGCTGGGCTGGTCGCTCGCGCCCGACCGCGACATCTTCACGATCGAGGAGATGGTCGCCGCCTTCGACATCGCGGATGTGAATCCCAACCCGGCCCGCTTCGATCTGAAGAAGGCCGAGTCGATCAACGCCGACCACATCCGGCTGCTCGATGTGAAGGAGTTCACCGAGCGCTGCGCGCCGTGGCTGAAGGCCCCGTTCGCGCCCTGGGCGCCCGAGGACTTCGACGAGGCGAAGTGGCAGGCGATCGCCCCGGACGCGCAGACCCGTCTGAAGGTCCTCTCCGAGATCACGGAGAACGTGGACTTCCTGTTCCTGTCCGAGCCTGTTCACGACGAGGCGTCCTGGGCCAAGGCCATGAAGGAGGGGGCGGCCGAGCTGCTGAGCACGGCTCGCGCCAAGCTCTTCCAGGCCGACTGGACCAGCGCGGAGTCGCTGAAGAACGCCGTCCTCGCGGCCGGCGAGGAGCACGGCCTCAAGCTCGGCAAGGCCCAGGCCCCGGTCCGCGTCGCGGTCACCGGCCGCACGGTCGGCCTGCCGCTCTTCGAGTCCCTTCAGGTGCTGGGCAAGGAGAAGACGATCGCCCGCATCGACGCGGCGCTGGCGAGGCTGGCGGCGTAGCCGCTGCTTGATCGGCGTTGGTCCATATGCGGGGGCGGCACACCCGACCGGGTGTGCCGCCCCCTTTTGCTTTCGGGCAGTACCGTTTGCTTTCGGGCAGTACCGTCGGCGTCATGGCGATCACAGCTGTCGTGTGGGACGTGGACGACACCCTTTTCGACTACACCACCGCCGACCGCGCCGGTATGCGGGCGCATCTGGCCGCCGAAGGCCTGCTGGACGGGTACGAGACCGTGGAGCAGGCCCTCGTGCGATGGCGGGAGATCACCGATGCGCAGTGGGCGAGGTACGCGACCGGAGGGACCTCCTTCGAGGGGCAGCGCCGCGACCGCGTACGGGTCTTCCTGGGCGAGGAGCTGACCGACGAGGAGGCCGACGCCTGGTTCCGGCGCTACCGGGACCACTACGAGGCCGCCTGGGCTCTCTTCCCGGACGTCCTGCCCGCCCTGGACACTCTTGCCGCCAGCCACCGACACGCCGTGCTGTCCAACTCCAGCATCCACGTCCAGGAGTACAAGCTCCGCGCCCTCGGCGTCCGTGACCGCTTCGAGAGCGTTCTGTGCGCCGCCGAACTGGGCTTCTCGAAGCCGGACGCCCGGGCCTTCCGGGCTGCCTGCGACGCCCTGGGGCTCGACCCCCGCCATGTGGCGTACGTCGGTGACCACCCGGAGGTCGACGGGCGAGGGGCCGCGGAAGCGGGTCTGATGCCGGTCTGGATCTGCCGGGATGCCGCACTCACCAGCGGCGACGCAGGGGTCGGCCTGTACCGGATCTCCTCCCTCGCCGAACTCCCCGCGATACTCCAGGCGGATACCCGTTTTGGAGCGCCGTCCACCTTCAGGTAATGTTCTTCCTGCGCCGCCGGGGAGCGGGCCGAAAGGCCGGAACCGGAGGCGCAAGCTAGAACAAGATCCCCTCAGGGGCTTGCGTTCCAGTGGCCTATGGTGTAATTGGCAGCACGACTGATTCTGGTTCAGTTAGTCTTGGTTCGAGTCCAGGTAGGCCAGCTCGCAGAGCTCATCTGCAACTGCGGATAAGTTCCGCAAGCCCCCGTTGTGTAGCGGCCTAGCACGCTGCCCTCTCAAGGCAGTAGCGCCGGTTCGAATCCGGTCGGGGGTACAGATCCTTCCCGCGAGGACAGTCAGGGTAGCTCCCGCTGTTGTCGATGCAGGATCGCTAGGGCCCCCGTTGTGTAGCGGCCTAGCACGCCGCCCTCTCAAGGCGGTAGCGCCGGTTCGAATCCGGTCGGGGGTACTGACTGGTCTAAACCACATTGGTCTATGGTGTAATTGGCAGCACGACTGATTCTGGTTCAGTTAGTCTTGGTTCGAGTCCAGGTAGACCAGCTCGGACCTGCGGAAACGCAGGATCCCGCCCCCGTTGTGTAGCGGCCTAGCACGCCGCCCTCTCAAGGCGGTAGCGCCGGTTCGAATCCGGTCGGGGGTACACGGTACGAAGGCCCTCCAGTTCGCTGGAGGGCCTTCGCCGTTCCCGGCTCACTCGATGCCGTACCGCCGCGCCGACTCCTCCTCCTGGGCCAGCCGGTGCAGTGCGCGCAGCACCGGCTGGAAGAGCACGGCCGCCGCGACCGCCGTCTCGACCTTCTCCTCCTCCGAGGCGTGCGTCTCCATGAAGTCGAGGTCGCGTTGTGCCACCTGGTGCATCAACTCCGCGTACGGCGCCATGAGTTCGGCGTCCCAGGGATAACCGAGCCGGATCAGTGTGGCCACCGACACCACCAGCGAACGGTGCACGGGGGAGAGGGGGGCGAGTTCGCGGGCGGTCTTCCAGCCGAGGCGTTCCAGCAGCCGGTCCACCTCGTGGCGGGCCGCCACCACCGCCGGATCCTCCTCGTCCGGCTCGGGCCCCTGCGGCAGCGCCCACAGGGCCGCGCCCAGCCGGATCGTCCGCCCCAGCGACTCGTCGTCGACGTGCCCGAGGACCTCCTTGGCGGTCGCCACCGGCACCCGGCCCACCTGGATCAGCGCCCTCACCAGCCGCAGCCGGCGCAGATGGCTCTCGTCGTACTCGGCCGTCGTCGCGTTGACCTGGCGACCCGGCGCCAACAGCCCTTCGCGCAGGTAGTACTTGATCGTCGCGGTGGGCACACCGCTGCGTTCGCTCAACTCCGCCAGCCGCATGTCTTGCGCCTTCCCTCGGGTGGCGCCACTATCCAAGCACGGCATGATCGGATAGTGCAGCTAACCAATGCGATGGCGAGGGGATGCCATGATCGGGAAGCCCGTGGCCGCAGGCCGTACCACCGCGGCGGCCGAAGGAGAGGTGGTCGTCCTGCTGATCGGCATGCGGATCAACCACTTCTGGGCCGTCCATCACTGGCTGCCGGTGTTCCTGGCGATGCCGCGCATGCTGCGCGAGCTGAGGAAGGACCCCGGCCGCGGGCTGCTCGGTCATGTTCTGCTGACGGCCTCCCCGCGGACGTACTACGTCGTCCAGTACTGGGAGTCCAGGGAGAAGCTGTACGCGTACGCGACGTCGCCCGACATGTTCCACCACCGGGCGTGGGCGATCATCAACCGCAAGGAGAAGGCGGGGAAGGTGCGACAGCACGTCGGACTGTGGCACGAGACGTACGTCTCGCCCGAGGGGTCGTACGAGTCGATCTACGCGGACATGCCGGCGTTCGGCCTCGCCGCGGCGCATGGACAGGTGCCGGTGGAGCGGCGGGGGCGGTTTGCGAAGGACCGGTTCGCTCATCGGTCGGGGAGGGGCGTGAAGGCCTGAGCGGTGTGGCGGGCGCGGGTCGTCTGTGGTTGACCGCGCCCGCGCGGCACGTCGTATGCCGATACGGCTGCGCGCCCCTTGTGGGGCGCGCTGCACAACCGGGGGAGGGGCCTGCCGCGGCGTTGAGGCCGGCCCCGTTCCCGGTGGCGTCAGCCGGAGCGGCGCAGGGCCTCGGAGAGCCGGGCGGCGGCGTCGATGACCGCCTGGGCGTGCATACGGCCCGGGTGGCGCGTCAGGCGCTCGATGGGGCCGGAGACGGACACCGCGGCCACCACGCGGTTGGAGGGGCCACGCACGGGCGCGGACACGGATGCGACGCCCGGCTCGCGCTCCCCGATGGACTGGGCCCAGCCGCGGCGCCGCACACCCGACAGGGCCGTCGCCGTGAAGCGGGCGCCCTGCAGACCGCGGTGCAGCCGCTCGGGCTCCTCCCAGGCCAGCAGGATCTGCGCGGACGAGCCGGCCTTCATCGTGAGCGTGGAGCCGACCGGGACCGTGTCCCGAAGGCCCGACAGGCGCTCCGCGGCGGCCACGCAGATACGCATGTCCCCCTGGCGGCGGTAGAGCTGCGCGCTCTCGCCCGTGACGTCCCGTAGGTGGGTCAGCACCGGCCCCGCCGTCGCCAGCAGGCGGTCCTCGCCCGCCGCCGCGGCCAGCTCGGCCAGCCGGGGGCCGAGAATGAAACGGCCCTGCATGTCTCGCGCCACCATGCGGTGGTGTTCCAAGGCCACGGCCAGGCGGTGAGCCGTGGGTCGTGCCAGTCCGGTGGCCCCGACCAGACCCGCGAGGGTGGCCGGACCGGACTCCAGAGCGCTCAGGACGAGGGCCGCCTTGTCCAGAACGCCGACGCCGCTACTGTTGTCCATGCAACGATACTCGCGTCTCACTCTGTGAAACGCAAGTTCAATTTTCCGTGGAACGCGCCACCCTGGATGGCACGACGGCCCGCGGACCAACGGGCCCGGCGGCACACGCCCGGAAACCAGGGGCACGGGCGCCGCCACCCCAAGATCTCTAGTTGAGTCGGTGCACTCTTTGCCGGCCGGAGGGAAAGCGATGGGTAGGACACTCGCGGAGAAGGTCTGGGACGACCACGTCGTCCGGCGCGCCGAGGGCGAGCCCGACCTCCTCTACATCGATCTGCACCTGCTGCACGAGGTGACCAGCCCGCAGGCCTTCGACGGGCTGCGCAAGAGCGGCCGGCAGGTGCGACGGCTCGACCTCACCATCGCGACCGAGGACCACAACACCCCCACCCTCGACATCGACAAGCCCATCGCCGACCCGGTCTCCCGGGCCCAGCTGGAGACGCTGCGCAAGAACTGCGCCGAGTTCGGTGTCCGCCTGCACCCGCTCGGCGACGTCGAGCAGGGCGTCGTGCACGTTGTCGGCCCGCAGCTGGGCCTGACCCAGCCCGGCACGACCGTCGTCTGCGGCGACTCCCACACCTCCACGCACGGCGCCTTCGGTGCGCTGGCGTTCGGTATCGGCACCTCCCAGGTCGAGCATGTGCTGGCCACCCAGACGCTGCCGCTGGCCCGCCCGAAGACCATGGCCATCACGGTCGACGGCGAGCTGCCCGAGGGTGTCACCGCCAAGGACCTGATCCTGGCGATCATCGCGAAGATCGGCACCGGCGGCGGCCAGGGCTACATCCTGGAATACCGCGGCCCGGCCATCGAGAAGCTCTCGATGGAGGCCCGGATGACCATCTGCAACATGTCGATCGAGGCCGGCGCCCGCGCGGGCATGATCGCCCCCGACGAGACCACCTTCGCGTACCTCAAGGGCCGTCCGCACGCCCCCGAGGGTGCCGACTGGGACGCCGCGGTCGAGTACTGGAAGACCCTGCGCACCGACGACGACGCGGAATTCGACGCCGAGGTCCACATCGACGCCGCTTCCCTCTCGCCGTTCGTCACCTGGGGCACCAACCCCGGCCAGGGAGCGCCGCTTTCGGCGTCCGTCCCCGACCCTGCTTCGTACGAGGACGCTTCGGAGCGTCTGGCCGCCGAAAAGGCCCTGGAATACATGGGGTTGGAGGCGGGGCAGTCGCTGCGCTCCATCAAGGTGGACACGGTCTTCGTAGGTTCCTGCACCAATGGGCGCATCGAGGACCTGCGCGCCGCCGCCGCGATCCTGAAGGACCGCAAAGTCGCCGACGGCGTACGGATGCTGGTCGTCCCGGGCTCCGCGCGCGTGGGCCTGCAGGCCGTTTCCGAGGGCCTGGACGTGGTCTTCAAGGAGGCCGGCGCCGAATGGCGGCACGCGGGCTGCTCGATGTGTCTCGGCATGAACCCCGATCAGCTGGCCCCGGGTGAGCGCTCCGCGTCCACCTCCAACCGCAACTTCGAGGGCAGGCAGGGCAAGGGCGGCCGTACGCATCTGGTCTCGCCGCAGGTCGCCGCCGCAACCGCGGTCACCGGCCGCCTGGCCTCCCCGGCCGACCTGTCCGACGCCCCCGCGCCCGCTGGAGTCTGAGAGCCATGGAAGCATTCACCACCCACACCGGCCGGGCCGTCCCGCTGCGCCGCAGCAACGTCGACACCGACCAGATCATCCCCGCCCACTGGCTCAAGAAGGTCACGCGGGACGGATTCGAGGACGGGCTGTTCGAGGCCTGGCGCAAGGACCCCGAGTTCGTGCTCAACCGCCCGGAGCGGCAGGGTGCCACGGTGCTGGTCGCCGGCCCCGACTTCGGCACCGGCTCCTCCCGTGAGCACGCTGTCTGGGCGCTGCAGAACTACGGCTTCAAGGCGGTCATCTCCTCCCGCTTCGCCGACATCTTCCGAGGTAACTCGCTCAAGAACGGCCTGCTCACGGTCGTCCTGGAGCAGAAGATCGTGGACGCGCTGTGGGAGCTCACCGAGAAGGACCCGACGGCTGAGGTCACTGTGGACCTTGAGGCGCGTGAGGTGCGCGCCGAGGGCATCACCGCCGCCTTCGAGCTGGACGAGAACTCCCGCTGGCGGCTGCTGAACGGCCTGGACGACATCTCCATCACCCTCCAGAACGAGGCCGACATCGCCGCGTACGAGGCGGAGCGCCCCGCGTACAAGCCGCGGACGCTCCAGGTCTGACCCCCGGCCCCCTGCAAGGGCTGGTTTCGGCCACCGCAACACCCCTCTGTACCCCCAATCGTGGACGGTTGGGGGTACAGCTGTATCCGGCCCCGAAAGGGTCCTGCGCGCCGCCTCGGGAGCCGTCAACTTCCGTAGCTGCAAAGGTCATTGCCGGGGTAGGCGCGTTTCGGTGGCGCGATGCGCCCAGGTGCGCGGAAGGCCTCGGAGAGGCGGCAGTTGCCCCCAGCGGGGGCGACAACTCGCCCCAGATGGCACAATCTGTGCATGGACAACGACGGCCAACTCGAGCTCTATACGGCGGTCGCGGCCCAACTGAAGGAAGCGCACGCAAGGGTGCGCGCACTGCAAGTCCCGGAGGGCGTACGGATGGCGCTGACCCGGAAGCTGCTGGTCATTACGGCCGCGGCCAAGCACGATCCCGCCGAAGCAACCAGGCGTCTCAAGCGGTTCATGACCGACCTCGACGAGGAGCGAATCCCCGAAGGGGAACTCTGAGGCGGCCGAGTCTGTTGCGGCACAAGGGTGATAAGCCCGTTTCGTGTTTGATTTGCGGTATATATCTGCCTAACGTGCGAAAAAGCTTGAACACTTTCGTTCTGGCGATGTCTCCGAAGGGGAAGACGTGAACAAGGCGCAGCTCGTAGAAGCGATTGCCGACAAGATGGGTGGCCGCCAGCAGGCCGCCGATGCTGTCGACGCGGTCCTGGACGCCATCGTCCGCGCGGTCGTCGGAGGCGACCGGGTCTCGGTGACCGGCTTCGGTTCGTTCGAGAAGGTGGAGCGTCCGGCCCGTTACGCCCGCAACCCCCAGACGGGCGAGCGGGTCCGGGTCAAGAAGACCTCTGTGCCGCGCTTCCGCGCGGGCCAGGGCTTCAAGGACCTGGTGAGCGGCACGAAGAAGCTGCCGCGCGGCGGCGAGGTCGCCGTCAAGAAGGCCCCCAAGGGAAGCCTCACCGGCGGAGCCGCGGCCACGGTCAAGAAGGCCGCGGCCAAGAGGGTCACGAAGAAGGCGGCGCCCGCGAAGAAGGTCACCGCGAAGAAGGCGGCGCCCGCGAAGAAGGTCACCGCCAAGAAGACGACGGCGAAGAAGGTGGCTGCCAAGAAGACCACGGCGGCCGCCAAGAAGACCGCGGCCAAGAAGACCACCGCCAAGAAGGCGGCGGCCAAGAAGGCCCCGGCGAAGAAGGCCCCGGCCAAGAAGTCCACGGCGCGCAAGACCACCGCCAAGAAGGCCACCGCCCGCAGGTGAACCGGGGCGCGCAGGCACCAACGCACCGGGCCGGGCTCCCAGAGGGAGCCCGGCCCGCGGTCTGTTCGGGCACGCTCAGAAGGTGTGCAGGGTCACCAGCGTGATGTGCCGGGCGTCGCCCTCGCCCTCCACGTCGATCCGCACCCGCTGCCCCGGGCGCAGGAGCCTCAGCCCGCCCGCGTCGAAAGCCGGCGCGTCGAAGGGGAGCGGAGTGCCGTCGTCGAGCAGCACCTGACCGGTGCGGGTCTCGGGGTCGTAGGTGTACGCGGTCGCCTGCATGACGGAAGCCTATCGATCGCCCCATGGCGTTGCTCGGCCCCTGCCCGCGCAGGGGTGTGCCGTGCCGACCGGAAGCCTGTCCCCAGGTCTGCAGCGGGTCGTCAGCCGCGCGGCCGGCCCGGGATGAGCAGTCGTGCCGCCGCCGCTGCCGTACGCGGGCCCACGCCCAGTGTCAGCGCCGCGCGCAGGTCGTCGCCGGTGTCCACGTCCTGGCGTACCGAGTCCACCGCGTCGAGCGCGAGTTCCACCGCACCCGAGGCACGGTGCCGCACACGCGAATCCGCGCCGAAAGCGGGCAGCAATTCCCGGCCCGGGCCCGCGGCCAGCAGCGTCGTACCGATTCCGGCGGCGTCGGGCAGAAAAGCGCGCGGGAATTCGGCGGCCGCATCCAGAACCCGTGCCAATTCCATGGGGCGCAGCGCCGGGAGATCGGCGTTGAGGGCCGCGACGGCGGCGCCCGGCCCGGTCCGTCGTACGACCGCCGCCGCGTGCGTGAGCGCGGCGTTCAGGCCGCCCGCGGGCTCGTCCGGGACCACGCGGGCTCCCAGGGCCGCCAGCTCGTCCCTGGCGAGCGGGTCGCCCGTGACGACCGCCACATCACACACCGCCGCACAGGCGAGCGCCGCCGCCACCGTGTCCTGCGCGAAGGCGAGGGCCAGCCCCGGACGCAGTGCGTCCGCCGCGGTGTCCGAGAGCCTGCTCTTGGCCCGCGCCAGGGCTTTCAGGGGTACGACCACAGTCCACTGCACGAGCGCTCCGTCCCTGTCTTGTCGCGTCCATTGTCACCCGGCTCCACGGCGATGCCCGATGCTCCCTCCGGCGGGCGGCACGGCGGGGCGTACCGTGTGCTCGACAGACAGGCTGCCTGGGGCGACACTTGTGCGGCCCACAACCCCCAGCGCCAGGCTTCCGAGCCGGGTCCCTAGAGGAAGGTGTCCGCGTGCCCCGCCGCAGAATCGGCTTCTGGTACCGCTTCGCAGCGGTCCTCTGCAAACCACCGCTGGTGGTTCTGCTCAAGCGGGACTGGCGCGGAATGGAGAACATTCCGGCCGAGGGCGGATTTATCACAGCGGTGAACCACAATTCCCATGTGGACCCCTTCGCCTACGCCCACTATCAGTACAACACGGGGCGTGTTCCGCGTTTCCTCGCCAAGAGCGGCCTTTTCAAGAAGGGATTCGTCGGCGCCGCGATGCGTGGCACCGGGCAGATCCCCGTCTACCGCGAGAGCACGGACGCGCTCAGCGCCTTCCGGGCCGCGATCGACGCCGTGGAGCGCGGCGAGTGCGTCGCGTTCTACCCCGAGGGCACCATCACCCGGGATCCGAACCAGTGGCCGATGACCGGCAAGACCGGTGCCGCCCGTGTCGCCCTGCAGACCAAGTGCCCGGTGATCCCCGTCGCCCAGTGGGGCGCCAACGACCTGCTGCCGCCGTATGCCAAAAAACCCAACCTCTTTCCGCGCAAGACCCACCATGTGCTCGCGGGCCCGCCCGTGGACCTCACGCGCTTCTACGACAAGGACATGTCCCCGGAGCTCCTGAAGGAGGCGACGGAGGTCATCATGGCTGCCATCACCCGCCAGCTGGAGCAGATCCGCGGCGAGCAGGCGCCGGAGAAGCCGTACGACCCGCGCGAGGTGCGCATCGAGCAGCGCCGCCGCAGCGCCGCACAGGAGCAGGCACGGCAGAAGGAGGAGCAGGGCCAGTGAGCAAGCCGGTCAAGGCGGCCGTGTTCGGCACGGGATCGTGGGGGACGGCCTTCGGCATGGTGCTCGCCGACGCCGGGTGCGAGGTCACCCTGTGGGCACGCCGCGCCGAACTCGTCGAGGCCGTCAACTCGACCCGTACGAACCCGGACTACCTGCCGGGCGTCGAACTCCCCGAGAACCTGCGGGCCACCACGGACCCTGCCGAGGCCGCGCGCGACGCCGACTTCACGATACTCGCGATCCCCTCGCAGACCCTGCGCGGGAACCTCGCCGAGTGGACGCCCCTGCTGGCGCCCCACACGATCCTCATCTCCCTGATGAAGGGTGTCGAACTCGGTTCCGCCATGCGGATGAGCGAGGTCATCGAGGACGTTGCCAAGGTCGGCCCGGAACGCGTCGCCGTCGTCACCGGACCCAACCTGGCCCGGGAGATCGCCGCCCGCATGCCGGCCGCCGCCGTGGTCGCCTGCACCGACGAGACCGTCGCACAGCGGATCCAGGCCGCCTGCCACACGCCGTACTTCCGGCCGTACACCAACACCGACGTCGTCGGCTGTGAACTCGGTGGCGCGGTCAAGAACGTCATCGGCCTGGCGGTCGGCATCGCGGACGGCATGGGCCTCGGTGACAACGCCAAGGGCTCGCTCATCACGCGCGGACTCGCCGAGACCACCCGGCTCGGACTCGCCATGGGCGCCGACCCGCTGACCTTCTCGGGACTCGCGGGCCTCGGGGACCTGGTGGCCACCTGCTCCTCGCCGCTCTCGCGCAACCACACCTTCGGCACCAACCTCGGCAAGGGCATGACCCTCGAGGAGACCATCGCGGTCACCAGGCAGACCGCGGAGGGCGTCAAGTCCTGTGAGTCCGTACTGGATCTGGCCCGTCGGCACGGCGTCGACATGCCCATCACCGAGACGGTCGTCGGCATCGTCCACGAGGGCAAGCCGCCGGTGGTCGCACTCAAGGAACTGATGTCGCGCAGCGCGAAGCCCGAACGACGCTGAGCGAACCCGCGCCGCCTGCGCTGTCTCAGGGCACTGCCTACGGGTACTCTCAACGCGATATGAGCACCGAGAACCTCCCCCAGAGCCCTGAGCAGCCGCCTCGCAAGCCGCGCGTCGCCGTCGTCTTCGGCGGCCGCAGCTCCGAACACGGGATCTCCATGGTCACCGCCGGCGCGGTGCTGCGCGCCATCGACCGGACGAAGTACGACGTCCTGCCGATCGGTATCACCCGGGAAGGCCGTTGGGCGCTCACCGCCGACGAACCGGAGCGCATGGCGATCATCGACCGCCGGACACCCAGCGTCGACGATCTCGCCGAATCGCACGAGGGCGGCGTCGTCCTGAGCGTCGACCCCGCCAGCCGTGAAGTGGTCTACAGCGAGCCCGGTTCGGTGCCCAAGGCGCTGGGCGAGGTCGATGTGGTCTTCCCGGTGCTGCACGGTCCGTACGGCGAGGACGGCACCCTCCAGGGCCTCCTCGAGCTGTCCGGCGTCCCGTACGTCGGTTCGGGCGTCCTCGCCTCGGCCGTCGGTCAGGACAAGGAGTACATGAAGCGGGTGTTCACCACGTTCGGGCTCAAGGTCGGCCCGTACGTGGTGATCCGGCCGCGCGAGTGGCAGCGCGACGAGTCCGCCGCCCGCAAGAAGATCATCGATTTCGCGGGCGAGCACGGCTGGCCACTGTTCGTGAAGCCCGCGCGCGCGGGTTCGTCGATCGGCATCACCAAGGTCGACGACCTCGCCGGCCTCGACGAGGCGATCGCCGAGGCCCAGCGGCACGACCCGAAGATCCTCGTGGAGGCGGCCGTGCGCGGCCGCGAGATCGAGTGCGGAGTCCTGGAGTTCGAGGACGGGCCGCGCGCCTCGGTGCCCGCCGAGATCCCGCCGCCGGACGCGCATGCGTACTACGACTTCGAGGCGAAGTACATCGATTCGACGCCCGGCATCGTGCCCGCGCCGCTGACCGACGAGCAGACCGCCGAGGTCCAGCGGCTCGCGGTGGAGGCGTTCGAGGCCGCGTCCTGCGAAGGCCTGGTGCGTGCGGACTTCTTCCTCACCGACGACGGGGAGTTCGTGATCAACGAGATCAACACGATGCCCGGCTTCACGCCGATCTCCATGTACCCGCAGATGTGGCAGGCGAGCGGGATCGGCTACGGCGATCTGGTGGACCGCCTGATCCAGTCGGCCCTGCGGCGTTCAACGGGCCTCAGGTAGGAAGAGACGCACTAGAAGGCGATCCCCTTGGGGATCGCCTTCTTGATGGCGGGGGCCACATCGACGAGCGGTGCCATGCCTCCGCCCGTGCGTGCCTTCGGGATGCTCACCTCGACGTACGCCTGGCGCAGCGTCGTGGTGAAGCGGAACGATCCGTCGTTCTCCTTCTGCAGCAGCCAGCCGACGTCATTGACCTCGACGCCGTCCGCCTCCGAGTCGCTCATCTGCGCGGGCCGCGGAACGCCGCAGCGCAGTATGATCGCCGGGCTTCCCCAGCCCGCCGTGAGCGCGGACCGGGGCTCGGGATCGTTCCGGTCGCGGTCTTCCACCTTCCGCGGCAGCACCTTGTCCAGGTTCTGGCACAGCTTCGCGACCTTCGCGTCCGGGCTGGGAACCGCGGCGGACGGGCTGTCGTCGCTTGAGGAGCAGCCCGTTGCGACGATCAGCAGGGCGAAGACGGGCAGACCGAGAAGCCGGTGACGGAAGATGCTCACCGGCCCAGGGTAGACGGGGGCTACAGGTGCACGACCGGGCAGGTCAGGGTGCGGGTGATGCCGTCCACTTGCTGGACCTTGGCGACCACCATGCGGCCCAGTTCATCGACGGTGTCTGCCTGGGCGCGCACGATGACGTCGTAGGGACCCGTCACGTCCTCGGCCTGGATGACCCCAGGGATCTTGCTGATCGTCTCGGCGACGGTCGACGCCTTGCCGACCTCCGTCTGGATCAGGATGTACGCCTGTACCACGGAACCTCCAGGGCGGCCACGAGGATCATGTGGGGAGAAGGGACGCCACGGTATCGCGTCGCCGCTCGCCACGGGGAGACCCGCGGGGGCTGTGGCGTGAGCGCCGGGGAACACCGGCGACACAAGTTGACGGTCGACTCGACCGTATCGAGGACGATGACGGCTCGCGACCGGGCGCGGCAGGCAAGAGAAGGGGACGTACGACGATGAAGGGCACCGTGGGGGAGCTGGGCGAGTTCGGGCTCATCAGGGAGCTCACCTCCCGCCTCACCACCACCCCGGCGGTCCGGGTCGGCCCCGGCGACGACGCTGCGGTGGTCGCCGCGCCGGACCGCCGTGTGGTGGCGAGCACCGACATCCTCCTGGAGGGACGGCACTTCCGCCGTGACTGGTCCACCGCGTACGACGTCGGGCGCAAGGCGGCCGCGCAGAACCTCGCGGACATCGCCGCGATGGGCGCCGTGCCGACCGCGCTGCTGCTCGGCCTCGTCGTCCCCGCCGAACTGCCCGCCGCCTGGCCCACCGAGCTGATGGACGGCCTGCGCGACGAGTGCCAGGTCGCGGGTGCGGCCGTGGTCGGCGGCGATGTCGTACGCGGCGACACGATCATGATCTCGATCACCGCGCTCGGCGATCTGCGCAACCACGAGCCGGTCACCCGGGCCGGTGCCCAGCCGGGCGACGTGGTCGCCGTCACCGGCTGGCTGGGCTGGTCCGCGGCCGGGCACGCGGTGCTCTCCCGCGGCTTCCGCTCGCCGCGCGCGTTCGTCGAGGCGCACCGGCGCCCCGAGCCGCCGTACCACGCGGGTCCGGCCGCGGCGGGACTGGGCGCGACCGCGATGTGCGACGTCAGTGACGGGCTCATCGCCGACCTCGGGCACATCGCCGAGGCGAGCAAGGTGCGGATCGACATCCGCTCCGGCGCCATCGACATCCCCTCCCAGATGAACGACATCGGGCAGGCCGTGGGCGTCGACCCCATCCAATGGGTGCTCACGGGGGGTGAGGACCACGCGATCGTGGCAACCTTCCCGCCGGACGTGAAGCTCCCGGCGCGCTGGAAGGTGATCGGCGAGGTGCTCAACCTGTCGGCGTTGCCCCAGGTGACGGTCGACGGGGCGCCGTGGACCAGCAAGGGCGGCTGGGACCACTTCGGGGACATCGAGGCCTGATTCTTCGGCGCGTTCGCCTCCGGGGCGCCGCCGTGTCGATATGCGCCTGCCGGCACGCCCCTTCGGCTCACTCGCGGGGCGGCCGGCGCCGTCACGCGGGGTACTCGGGCAGTTCGATGTCCGTCGCCGCCTTCTGCGTCAGCCGCTTGAGGAAGCCGGCCAGGGGGCGCGAGCTGAGCAGCCGGTACATCCGGTCCCGGCTGCGGATGCGGCGCTCGGTCGCCGGGGCGAAGAACGGGCCCGCGTTGCCGGAGATCTTCTGGCAGCCCTTGGCGAAGTCCCGGATCCGCGCCTCGTACGCGGCCAGGGCGCTGCGGTGGTCGCCGCCCGCAAGCGCGAGTTCGCCGGCCAGGACGTACGAGCCGACGATCGCCACGCCCGTCCCCATCCCGCCCATGGTGGCGCCGTATCCGGCGTCCCCGAGGAGCACCACGCGCCCCTTGGAGAGGCGGTCGACATGGATCTGGGCGATCGCGTCGAAGTACAGGTCGTCGGCGTCCTCCAGGGCCTTGAGTACCGTCGGCGCCTCCCAGCCCATCCCCGAGAACCGTTCGGCGAGGATCCTCTTCTGCGCGGCGACGTCCCGGCGGTCGTACGTCAGCCGCTCGGAGCGGAAGACGAGCAGCGCGCCCGCGCGGTCCGGATCGCCGTCGTAGTTGCCGATCACGACCGCGCGGCCGGGCTCGCTGTAGACGCGTCCCGTGCGGTCCAGGCCCAGATGGTTGGGGACGTCGAACCCGGCCACGTAGTGGTCGAAGAAGCGCAGGTAGCGGGACTCGTCGCCGAAGACCAGGCCACGGGTGTGCGAGTGCAGTCCGTCCGCCGCGACGACGAGGTCGAAGCGGCGGGGCGCGCCGCGCTCGAAAGTGACGTCGACGCCGTCGGGGGTCTCGGTGAGCGTGGCGATGGAGTCGCCGAACACGTACTCCACGCGGTCCTTGGTGCGCTCATACATGATCCGCGCGAGGTCGCCGCGGAAGATCTCCACGTCGCCGCTCATCATCTCGGCCGGCAGGTCGACGCGCGGGGTGCCGTCGGGGCCCACGACCGTCTGCCGGCCCATGTGGGTCTGGTGGGCGTGGATGTCGTCCCAGATGCCCATCTCGGTCAGCACCCTGCGGTGCACGTGTCCGCGGAAGTCGACCGCGAAGCCTCCCGTGCGCAGGGCGGGCGCCTTCTCGACGACTGTGACGCGGGCGCCGTACCGGGCGAGGTTCAGGGCGGCGGCCGGTCCGGCGACGCTGGCGCCGGAGACGAGGACGTTCAGGTTGCCGATGTCGTGTGTGTTCGTCATGGGCACGAGTTTCGAAGGCGGCGCTGACCGTGTTCCTACCGTTCGCTGACCGCCGCTGACCGCAGACGTCGTCCCTGGTCGAAGGCCTTTTCATACGCTTCGGGGGACAGCTTCTTGCGGGTTGACCGCTCGGTGCGTACGACATCGGGGTCGCCCAGGAGCGGCGCGCCCCGCAGGGCCGTGGCGGCGCCGAGGAGGACGGCGGCGCGCTCGGGGGACTCGGCGACGGACGCCAACGCCTCGGCGGTCTCGGCGAGTTCGAGCCCACCCGGCCCCTCCGCGGCGAGGCCGGCGGCCTGCCCGAACCAGTCGCGTGCCTCCGCCACGCGCCCCTCGGCGGCGGCCGTGCGGCCGAGCCCGATGAGGATACGGACGCTCTCCCCGATGCTGAACCAGTTGGCGGCGCACGCCTGGAGGGCCCTTTCGTACTCCACGCGCGCGTGGGCGGTCTCACCGGAGAGCCGGGCCACGTCACCGAGGCCCCGCCGGGCGGCGGCCACCTTGTCGGGGACACCGGCGGTGCGGGCGAGGGCGCCCGAGTCCTCGAAGTGGGCGGCCGCGCCCTCGAAGTCGCCGCGGTGCAGCAGCACGATCGCCCGGGTGCGCAGCAGGTCCGCCATCTCCTCCGGCGCCTGAAGCTCCCTGACATGCGCCAGGCCCTCGTCGAGAAGCTCCAGGGCGCGCCCGTGTTCGCCACGCCAGTCGGCGAAGCCGCCCAGCGGATCGAGGCAGTTGGCCATGCCCCAGCGGTCGCCGGTCGCGCGGAAGCCGGCCAGGGCGCTCAGGAAGCCGGCCTCCGAGTCGGCGGCACGGCCCGCGAACTGCGCCTGGTAGGCGAGCCCCAGGTCCAGCAGCGCGCGGCCCCATGGGTCGTCGCCGATCTGCACGGCCCTCAGCTTCTCGTCCGCGGAGAACAACGGGCCGCCGGTGAGCGCCCACAGAACCATGGTGAACGGCAGCCGCAGCGGCCTGTCCAGGGCACGCATGACCTCGGCCACGCGCGCGATGCGGTCGGGTTCGGCCGGGTCGTCGCCGCGTCCGGTGACGGTGTTCATCGCGCACAGGGCGTACTCCTCGGCCAGACCCGCGGGCGGTTCGTCACCGACGGCCGCGAGCAGCGCGCGGGCGACCGGCACCTGCTCGCCGTGCGGACCGCGCAGCCGCCAGAACCAGGACAGGTGGGCCATGAGGCGCAGGGCGTCCCGGGGAGCCGTGGCCACGAGGTGGCGCAGCGCCGCGTCCAGGTTGCCGTGCTCGGCGGTCAGCCGGGCCAGCCAGGGCAGCTGCTCGCCGCTGCGGAGGTACGGCTCCGCCCGCTCGGCCAGCCGCAGGTGGTACGCGGCGTGCGCGTCCCGCATCCGTTCCCGCTCGCCCGCCTCCACGAGGTGCTCGGCGGCGAACGCCCGGATCGTCTCCAGCATCCGATAGCGGCCGTCGGTCACCTCCAGGAACGACTTCTCGGCCAGCGACGCCAACAGGTCCTCCGGATACGGGACCCCGCACACCGCCTCGACCGAAGCCGTCGTCGCGCCCCCGGAGAACACGGACAGGCGGCGCGCCAGTTCCCGTTCCTCGTCGTCCAGCAGGTCCCAGCTCCACTCCACGACCGCACGCAGGGTGCGATGCCGGGGCGCCTTGGTGCGGTCGCCCCGGGACAGCAGCCGGAACCGGTCGCCCAGGCGGTCGGCCAGTTCGTCCGGGGTCAGGGTGCGCAGCCGGGCGGCGGCCAGCTCGATGGCCAGCGGCAGCCCGTCGAGCGCGGCACAGACGTCCGTCACGCGCGCGTGGCCCTCGAAACCGGGCCGCACCGCGCGCGCCCGGTCCAGGAAGAGCCGTACCGCGTGCTCGGGCGGCAGCGGCGGCACCGGGCACAGCACCTCACCGGTGATCCCCAGCGCCTCGCGTCCGGTCGCCAGGACCCGTACGCCGGGGCAGGTGCCGAGGAGCAGGGCGGCGATCCGCGCCGCGTCCTCCACCAGGTGCTCGCAGTTGTCCAGCACCAGCAGCACCTCACGGTCCGCGAGGGCGTCCAGGAGCCGCTCCGTGGCGTCCGCGGTGGGCCCCCGGAACCCGTCGCGCACGCCGAGCGCGGTGAGGACGGCATACGGGATCCGGGAGCCGTCGGTGAGAGGAGCGAGCTCGACGAAGCAGACGTCGGGGGTGGTGGGGCGGGCGGGCGCGTAAACGCTTGCGCAAGCGTTTACGCCGGTGCCTGCGTGCGTGCCGTCCGTGCGGGCGCCCGCGCGAGTTCCGCCGTGGGCTTCGGCATACCTGCGCGCCGCTTCCGTGGCCAGCCGGGTCTTGCCCGCCCCGCCGGGCCCGGTGAGCGTGACCAGCCGGGTGCCGGGCGAGACCAGGAGATCGTGGATGCGGGCGAGTTCCGGGGCGCGGCCGATGAAACGGGTGAGCGGGGCCGGAAGCCGGGCGCTCCGGTCGGGGTCCGTGCCGCGCAGGAGAGCCTGGTGGAGGGCGGACAGCTCGGGCGAGGGATCGGCGCCGAGCTCGTCGGCGAGCGTGCGCCGGGCCTCCTCGTACACCGTGAGCGCCTCGGCGGGCCGCCCGCCCGCGTGCAGGGCCCGCATCAGCAGCCCGTACAGCCGCTCGCTCAGCGGGTGCGCGGCGAGCAGTTCGCGCAGCTCGGGGACGAGGCCGGAGTCGCCGCCCAGGGCGAGGTCCGCCTCGATGCGGTCCTGCACGGCGGCGAGCCGCAGCTCTTCGAGGCGGGTGCGCGGTGCGTGGGCATCGGGGAGGTCGGCGAGGGCGGGGCCGCGCCACAGGGCGAGCGCGTCCCGGAGCGTTGCCGCGGCCTCTCGGTGGTCGCCGCCCGCGAGGGCCGAGGAGCCCTCCCGGGCGAGCCGCTCGAAGCGGTGGGCGTCGACGGTGTCGGGGGAGACGGGCAGGCGGTAGCCGGTGGGGGTCGCTTCTATCTCCGTGTGCGGGCCGAGCCGCTTGCGGAGGCGGGAGATCTGCGACTGGAGGGCGTTGGCCGCGCCCGTGGGCGGCTCGTCGCCGTACAGGCCCTCGGTGAGGCGCTCCGTGGACACGGTCCGACCGGCGCCGAGGAGCAGCAGTGTGAGGAGGGCGCGGGGGCGGGGGCCGCCGGGGTCGAGCGGGGTGCCGTCTTCGGTGCGGACGTCGAGGGGGCCGAGGATACCGAAGCGCATGCCGCGGATTCTTACAGGCCGTGGCCGCGTGGGCACAGCAAAAAGCCGGTCCACGTCCGTGGACCGGCTCAGTGCGGCGAACCAGCGGTGGCCGCGCGCATGGGGGTCCCCCCTGCTCGAGCGAAGCCGAGAGCTTGGGGGATGGCGTCAGCGCGCGACCTTGCCGGCCTTGATGCACGAGGTGCAAGCGTTCACGCGCTTCGGCGTCCCGCCGACCACGGTACGCACACGCTGGATGTTCGGGTTCCAGCGGCGGGACGTACGGCGGTGCGAGTGCGAGATGTTGTTGCCGAAGCCCGGCCCCTTGCCGCAGACGTCGCAGTTGGCAGCCACGGGTCACTCCAAAGACTTCAGATGCACTTACGGATGAGTCCCGGCATGCCGGGATCGAGATCGTAGGATCTGAGTGGCGTTGCCAGGGGGAAGGCCCGACCTGGATCGGGCAACCGGAGCAGCATACAACGGCTGCGCCCGTAGAACGAAACTACCACGGCTGCCCCGGACCCCGCCCCGGCCCCCGGAGCGGGCCGCCCGGAGCCCCTTCACGGGCGTCCCCCGGGCCCTCTTCCTGGTCGGACCCGCTCTGGGTCTACGCTGCCTCCCACGTCCAGCAGCTCAAGGAGGCGCAGGTGGCGCAGGTGCCGCAGCCATTGGATGCTCTCGCGGTGCGCACCTGGTGCGGTCTCGCGCTTCAGGCGCTGGGGCGGGCGCGCGAGGAGATCGACGCGATCAACGTCTATCCCGTGGCCGACGGGGACACCGGCACCAACCTGTATCTGACCGTGGAGTCGGCCGCGGCTGCCGTCGAGGCGGTCTTCACGGGGTACGAAGCGGGCGGCACGCAGCGGCCGACGCTCGCCGATGCCGTCCGGGCCATGGCGCACGGGGCGCTCATCGGGGCACGCGGGAACTCCGGGACGATCCTCGCGCAGCTGCTGCGGGGCATGGCGCAGGTGCTCGCCGCCGACGGGGCGACCGCCCACGCCGACGCGCTGGGACTGCGGCTCGCCCTCCGGCAGGCGGCCGACTCCGCGCGGGAGGCCGTCGCACACCCCGTGGAGGGCACTGTTCTGAGCGTCGCCTCGGCCGCCGCCGACGCGGTCACCGGTGCCGAGGGCGACTGCGGCAGTGTCGCGCGGGCGGCGTACGTGGGGGCGCGGGCGGCCCTCGCGGCGACGCCCGGACAACTGGCGGTCCTGGAGCGCGCAGGTGTGGTCGACGCGGGCGGCACGGGGCTGGTGGCGGTGCTCGCCGCGCTGGTGGAGACGCTCACGGGAGAGGCGCCGCGGGTGACCGTGGAGGCGCCGGCCGCGTTCGGCGGCTCGGAAGCCACCCACCACGCGCGCGTGCACGACGCCGCGACGGACGTGCCACCGCACACGCCGGCCCGGGAGCCGGCACACGCGCCTCGGGAATGCACGGACGACGGCGGGCCCGCGTACGAGGTGATCTACCTCCTGGAGGCCGACGACACGGCCGTGGCCCGGCTGCGGGAGCGGCTCGACGCGCTCGGGGACTCACTGGTCGTGGTCGGCGGGGACGGGCTGTGGAACGTCCATGTGCACGTCGACGACGCGGGCGCCGCCGTCGAGGCGGGCGTCGAGGCCGGGCGGCCGTACCGGATCCGGATCACGCACTTCGCCGCCGGGGACGTGCACACCACGGGCGCCGAACGCCCGCCGCGCGAGCGGGCCCAGCGCGCGGTCGTGGCCGTGGTGCCGGGAGAGGGCCTGGCCGGGCTGTACCAGGAGGCCGGGGCGACCACCGTGCTCGCCCGGGCAGGGGAGCCGCCCGCGAGCGGTGAGCTGGTGGAGGCGGTACGGCGGGCGCACGCGCGCGAGGTGGTGCTGCTGCCCAACGACGCGGACCTGCGCCACACCGCGGCAGCCGCGGCCGAGCAGGCACGGACGGAGGGCGTCCGGGTGGCGTTGATCCCGACCCGGTCCGCGGTGCAGGGGATAGCGGCGCTGGCCGTGCACGAGCCGGAGCGGCATTTCGACGAGGACGTCGTGGCGATGACGTCGGCGGCGGGGGCGACCCGCTACGCCGAAGTCGCGGTCGCGGAACGGCAGTCCTGGACGATGGCCGGCATCTGCCAGGCGGGCGACGTCCTCGGCCTCATCGACGGCGACGTCGCGGTCATCGGCTCCGACGTCACCCGGACGGCCGAGACGGTTCTGGACCGCATGCTCGCGGCGGGCGGCGAGATGGTCACCCTGGTCCTGGGCGACGAGGCCCCGGAGTCGATCGCGGCGTATCTGGAGTCCCGGGTGCGCGAGTCGTATCTGGCGGTGGACACGGTGGTGTACCGGGGCGGCCGCCAGGGGTCGCTGCTGCTGATCGGAGTGGAGTGAAGCGGAACCACTGAATCCGCGCCGCACGCACCCGGCGTGCTCGGTCCGGGTGACACCGGGTACCCGCTCCACGGGGCGGGCACCCGGCGGGACCGTCACCGGTCCGGCTGCGCCTCCATCAGCTCCAGCATCCGCTCCGCCTCCGCCCGCCGCGCCCCGGCCGTCTCCGAGCCGCCGTCCGTGTCCCCGTAGTTCTCGTATGCCGACAGCACAGCACGCGCGCGTGCCGACGCCGCGGCCGGGCGGCCCAGATCGGCCTCCAGCCAGCCCGCGGCCAGTTCCGCTCCGGTACGGAAGTCCAGGGCACCCGCACCGAGGGAAGCGAAGACCGAGATCGCCTCCGTGACGTGGGTCAGCGCCTCCTCGAAGGCCGTCCGCAGCACCTCCCCGTCGGGGTCGTCGCCGACCGACCGGGCGATCAGGTCGCCGAACTGCCGGTGGGTGTTGCCGAGTTCCACGACAAGGCGGTCACGCGTCTCGTCGTCCTGCGCGGACTCCGCCGCCGACGCGCACTCCTGCAGCGCCTGCGCCATCAGGTCCCGCGCCGCGTCCGGGCCCGTCTCCTCGCCGGCCGCGAGCCATGCCCGGGCCCGCAGGGCGCGCACCAGGCCGTGTGTGTTGCCCAGCTCGCGCCACAGTTCGCCGGCCCGGGCGTACGCCCGGGCCGCCTCCGCGTCCAGGTCCGCCCGGCCCAACGCCTCGGCGGCCAGATGCGCCAGCATCGCGTGGTCGCGCTGCTTCGGCCAGTGCCGGGCGATCTCCGCGGCCTGCAGCCACCGTTCCGCCGCCGCGCGGTGCTCGCCCAGCTCCGTGTGGCAGTCGCCGAGCCACCACTGCGTCTGCACGATCGCCCCGTCGCCGTGCGTCTCGGCGGTCAGATCGGGCAGCGCCGACTCCAGGACCTCGGCCGCCTCCGCGAAACGGCCCAACTGGAGCAGGAAGCCGCCCAGCTGGTGCCGTGCCCACGCACCCAGCGTCGGGCCCTCGCCCGCCTCGTCGGCCCAGTGCGCCGACTCCAGGGCGTGCTCGGCGGCCTCCGCGAACCGCCCCGACGCACCCAGCACCTCCGCCAGCTGGAGGTGCAGCTGGGCTTGTCCGACCGGCTCCAGGAGCCCCTGGCCGTGCTCCAACGCCCCGCGGGCCGCCCGCTCCGCCGTCTCCGCGTCGCCGACCTGACGCGCGATCTGCGCCAGCCGCGCCTCGTGCTCCACCGCGAACCACGGCAGGCCCGCCGCCACATACTCCTCGGCCGCCCGCGCCAGCAGCTCCGCCGCGGCCTCCACGTTCCCGGCGCCCGCCGCCAGCTCCCCGAGCATGGACCTCGCCTCGGCGGCCCGGGACGCGAGCCGCACCTCGGCCGTGTGCGGCTCGGCGAACGCCAGCAGCTCCCGTACGGCCTCCTCGGCGGCCTGTGCGGAGCCCTCGCCCTCCTGCAGCCGGTGCATCAGGATGCGGGCGCGCCCGACGAGCACGGACGCCGTCTGCCGCACCCCCGTACCGCCCTCCTCGAAGAGGGCGAGCACCTGCTCGCGCAGCCCGGTGACCGTCTCCAGCGCCTCCTCGGGGCGGCCCGTCAGGGCACGTACGAACGCTGCACGCGCGCGTGCCGCCAGCGCCTCACCGGGGTCGTCCGCCGCCAGGTACAACTCGGCCGCGCGCTCGAAGAGTTCGGCGCCCTCCCGGCCACGGCTCAGGGCCTCGTGGTCGGCGAGGTCCGCGCGGTCCCGGGGCTCCAGCTCCCCGGCCTCCGCGGCGCACGCCACCGCGGCCCACGCGTCCATGGCGCCCGGATGCAGCGCGTCCGACAGACGCCGCGCCTCGGCGAGCAGCGCCGGAAGGTCGCGTTCGAGGGCCGCCGGAGCAAGGGGCGGGGGCGCCGCCACCGGTGCCGGGCGCGGTGTGCGCACGCCCAGCGGCAGCCGGTCCACCAGCGGGCGGCGGTCCATGCGCTCCCGGGTGCGCTCACTGACGTACGACGTCCCGTTGCGCGCGTCGAAGCGGGCGGCGAGCGACAGCGCCTCCTCGCGCGCGTGCACGGCCAGTTCGCGCGCCGTCCACTCCCGCCCCGCCGGGCCGGGAACCGTCCGCTCGCCGAGCCCCCGCTCGACCAACAGGTCCATCAGCAGCGCCACCACTGCAAGGAAGTCCAGCTTGCTGCGTGGCTCCCCGGAGTCCGTGAAGTACGCCGGGCGCTCGGCCAGGAGTTCGAGGCCGCGTGCCTCGTTGCCGCTCAGCGCACAGAACTCCACGTGGTACGCGTACGAGCTGCGCATGCTCTCCATGGCCCGGACCAGCCGGAAGCCCCGCAGATGGTGCGCCCGCGCGTCGTCGTGGCGGCCCAGACGCAGCAGCGGCAGCAGCGAAGCGGCCAGCACGGCGTGCGGCTCGTGCGCGCAGACGTACTCGCCCTCGAGGACCGGCCGCCACAGCTCCAGCGCCTGCTCGTCCTCGCCCTTGTGTGCCTGCCACCACCCCTGGTCGTGCAGCTCGCACGCGTGGCAGTCGGCCATCTCGTCGCGGTCGGCGGCCAGCCACGACGCATACGCCCGCTCGGCCCGCGCCAGGTCCCCGACATGCGCGGCGACGCTGAACTCCGAGCTGCGCACGGCGCGTTCGGAGTGGCCGGCCAGCCGGTAGCGGTGCTCCATCTCGCCCAGCCACTTCTCCATCGAGGCGAGCGGGATGTGCGGCTGGCCCAGCATGCCCGCCGACATCCACTTGAACACCCAGTGCAGCGAGTGGGCCTCGTACTCGTCGAAGTCCTCGGGCCGCTCGTCCCACATGCGCAGCAGACGCGCGAAGGGGACGAACATCTTGTCTTTCTCGGAACTGTAGTTGTAGACCTTCAGCTGGTGCCCGAGAGCCTCGATCACGGCCAGCGGGATGTTCAGCTTCTCCGCCTCCACGAGCAGCCGCTCCGCGCGCGTGTTGCGTGCCGGGCCCTCCGGCTGTTCGTAGTTGTCCGCCATCGCCTGACGCAGCGAGTCGAAGTCCATGACCTGGCTCATCGGGAGCCGTCCTCCGGGGAGTCGGTGTGGGTGGCCCATTCGAGCAGGCCGATGAACGCGCGGTTCAGCAGCGCGGAGTCGGCGGGCCGCAGGGGGCGCTGGGCCATCAGCAGGGCCTGCCCGTAGAGGGACTCCGTGGCGGTGCCGATCAACTCCCGGTCCTTCAGGGAGCTGATCCTGCGGATCAGCGGATTGAGGTGGTTGAGGACCAGACGCGCCCGGGGAGCGCTGCCCCGCAGCGAGCCCAGGATCCCCGCCCAGAGGTCGTCGGCCTGCTCCTCCGCCTCCGCACGCGCCTGCTCGTGACGGGCCGCCCGGTCGTCGAGGTGCAACGCCGGCACGGAGAGGGGATGGAACGCACGGAGCACGACATCGCAGCCCAGCGGATCGAGTTTGGCGCGCGCGGCCCCCAGGAAGGCCGACAGCGCCAGCTCCTCGGCCGGGTCCACCGCGTCCAGATGCGCGGTCACGGTGTCCGCGTCCAGCTCGGCGACCACCGTCCCCGGGCGCACCGACGGCAGCGCCTCCACCAGCTCGCTGTCGTACGTGTAGCCGCCGTTCACCACCCCGACGCCCTGCGCCGACGCGATCGGCGCGACCTGGCGGTACTCCTCGACGGTCCGCGTGAAGTGCACGACCGGGTGCCGCTGCGCGAACTCCTCCAGGGACAGCCGCCCGTCCGTGGTCTCGAAGGGGAGCCACGGCAGCATGGTGCGCAGCATCTCCTTGTCGTGCCGCGCGAGCGACTTCACGCCCAGGTAGTGCACGGACAGGAAAGCGGCAAGACGCTCGGGGTCACCGGCCGCGAGCCCGGTCAGCCACGACCGGATGCGCTCCCCGAGAGCCTCGCGCACGGCCGCCAGGGTCTCGTCCTCGTACAGCGACTCGCGCGACGCCGTCGGCCGCAGACTGTCCGTGTCGAGCACACAGCGCACGAAGAATGCCCAGTCGGGCAGCAGCTGTTCGGCCCGCTCGGTCAGCAGCATGCCCTTCAGGTGCACGCGATGGCTCGCCCGCTGCGCCGGGCTGACCGCGGTCGGCAGCACGTACGCCACACCCCGGATGCCCGCGAGCGGCACGTCCAGGTCGATCGAGTCCAGCGGGGTGAAACCGAACAGATCGTGACAGTGGCGCGCCAGGGCCACCCTTCGGGTGGCGGGGGACGGATACTTGCGGTCCCAGGGCGCGGGCAGGTCCGTGATCGCCTCGTCGCCGACCCGGACGTCGTACGGCAGCAGCGACCCGAAGTCCCGTGCGAGGGACCGCACTCGGTCCGCGGAGAGCCAGTCGGCGGCGCCGGGACGCGCCACCAGATGCACGGTGGTGCCGGGTTCGGGCCGGGCGTCGTCGGGCAGCGTCCGCACGACGTACGAACCGTCGTCGGTTGCCGTCCACTCCACGGGTGCCGCGTCCGGCGTACGGGCGCTGCGGCTGACGACGCGGATGCGCTCCGCGACGACGAAACACGCCAGCAGCCCGATGCCGAACTGCCCGAGGAAGTCGGAGCGGGCCTCCTGCAGCCCCTCGGCCCGCTTCGAGCTGCGCCCGATGGTGGCGAGGAGGCTGTGCACGTCGGCCTCGGTGAGTCCGACGCCCGAGTCCTCGACGCGCAGGGCACCGCCGTCGGCGTACAGCCGGACCGTGCCGGGCGCGTCCGGCTGCTCGGCCCGGCGCGCGGTGATCGCGTCCACGGCGTTCTGCAGCAGTTCGCGCAGGTAGACCTTGGGACTGGAGTAGAGGTGATGGGAGAGCAGGTCCACCAGACCGCGCAGGTCGACCTGGAACGTATGAGGTGATTGAGGTGACTGTGGTGCCTGTGATGACTGCGAGGTCTGGGAGTCCATCGTCACGGCGCCGTGGGTGGGGGAACGTCGACGGCGCGGGGTCGGGCGGTCCCGGTGGGGCGGTGACCGCGGAGGCGAGCCGGGGGGTGCGCCATCCTAGGCCCCGAACGACCCGCCTGACCAGCGGATTTCCAAGACGTATACGGCATTGTCGGTGCTGTGGTGTGCAATGGATCTCGTGCCTGCACTGGAAGAACCGCTGAAGAAGGTGCTCGGCCCCGCCACCGCGAAGGTGATGGCCGAGCACCTCGGCCTGCACTCCGTCGGAGATCTGCTCCACCACTACCCGCGCAGATACGAGGAGCGCGGCCAGCTCACCCACCTCGCCGACCTTCCGATGGACGAGCACGTCACGGTGGTCGCCCAGGTCGCCGACGCCCGGCTGCACACCTTCGCCTCGGCGAAGGCCCCCCGAGGCAAGGGCCAGCGCCTGGAGGTCACGATCACCGACGGCAGCGGCCGCCTCCAGCTGGTCTTCTTCGGCAACGGCGTGCACAAGCCCCACAAGGAGCTCCTGCCGGGCACACGCGCACTGTTCGCGGGCAAGGTCTCCGTCTTCAACCGCAGGCTCCAACTGGCCCATCCCGCCTACGAGCTGCTGCGGGGCGAGGACGTGGCGGAGACGGTGGACAGCTGGGCGGGCGCTCTGATCCCGATCTACCCGGCCACGGCCAAGCTGGAGTCCTGGAAGATCGCCAAGTCGGTGCAGACGGTGCTGCCGAGCGCCCAGGAGGCCATCGACCCCCTGCCGGACTCCCTCCGCGACGGCCGGGGCCTGGTCTCCCTGCCCGAAGCCCTCCTCAAGATCCACCGCCCGCACACGAAGACGGACATCGCCGACGCCCGTTCCCGCCTCAAGTGGGACGAGGCCTTCGTCCTCCAGGTCGCCCTGGCCCGCCGCCGCCACGCGGACACCCAGCTCCCGGCCGTCGCCCGCGTCCCCGGTCCCCACGGCCTGCTGACGGCCTTCGACGCCAGACTCCCCTTCACCCTCACCGAGGGCCAGCAGAAGGTCTCGAAGGAGATCTTCGACGACCTGGCGACCGAACACCCGATGCACCGGCTGCTGCAGGGGGAGGTGGGTTCGGGAAAGACTCTGGTGGCGCTGCGCGCCATGCTCGCCGTCGTGGACGCGGGCGGGCAGGCCGCCATGCTCGCGCCCACCGAAGTGCTCGCCCAGCAGCACCACCGGTCGATCGTCGAGATGATGGGGGAGCTGGCCGAGGGCGGGATGCTGGGCGGGGCCGAGCAGGCCACCAAAGTGGTGTTGCTGACGGGGTCCATGGGAGCGGCCGCGCGGCGGCAGGCGCTGCTCGATCTCGTCACCGGGGAGGCCGGGATCGTGATCGGCACCCATGCCCTGATCGAGGACAAGGTGCAGTTCCACGACCTCGGCCTGGTCGTGGTCGACGAGCAGCACCGGTTCGGGGTGGAGCAGCGGGACGCGCTGCGCAGCAAGGGGAAGCAGCCGCCCCATCTGCTGGTGATGACCGCCACGCCGATTCCGCGGACCGTCGCGATGACCGTCTTCGGTGACCTGGAGACCTCCGTTCTCGACCAGCTCCCGGCGGGCCGCTCGCCGATCGCCGGCCATGTCGTGCCGGCCGCCGACAAACCGCACTTCCTGGCGCGGGCCTGGGAGCGCGTGCGCGAGGAGGTCGCGGGCGGTCATCAGGCGTACGTCGTGTGCCCCCGCATCGGCGACGAGGAGGACGATCCGAAGAAGGCGAAGAAGTCGCCCGAGGACGAGGCGGAGAAGCGACCCCCGCTCGCCGTTCTCGATATCGCCGACCAGCTCGCCAAGGGGCCGTTGCAGGGGCTCCGGGTCGAGGTGCTGCACGGGCGGATGCAACCGGACGACAAGGACGCCGTGATGCGCCGGTTCGCCGCCGGTGAGACGGACGTCCTGGTCGCGACGACGGTCATCGAGGTCGGCGTGAACGTCCCGAACGCCACCATGATGGTGATCATGGATGCGGACCGCTTCGGGGTCTCGCAGCTGCACCAGCTGCGCGGCCGTGTCGGCCGGGGCTCGGCACCCGGGCTCTGCCTCCTGGTCACCGAGATGCCGGAGGCGAGCGCCGCCCGCCAGCGGCTGAACGCGGTCGCCGCCACCCTCGACGGCTTCGAGCTCTCCCGCATCGACCTCGAACAGCGCCGCGAGGGCGACGTCCTCGGCCAGGCCCAGTCCGGAGCCCGTTCCTCGCTGCGCATGCTCGCCGTCATCGACGACGAGGAGATCATCGCCGAGGCGCGCCAAGAGGCCGCCTCGGTGGTAGACGCAGACCCGGAACTGGAACACCTGCCCGGCCTGCGCACGGCGCTTGACGCCTTGCTGGACGACGAGAGGGAACAGTACTTGGAGAAGGGGTGAGGCCGGCGCCCCTGAAAGGGGCGCGGGGGCCGTCTCGACATGCGGCTCCGCCGCGTGGGCGCGAGCAATCCCTACGGACCCGCAGCAGCTCACAACCGAACGCAGCCCCCTCTTCGCCTGCCAAACTGGATCCGTAACCACCATGACGAACAAGGACCCGAGATGACCCGCGTGATCGCCGGCGCAGCCGGCGGACGCCGCCTGGCCGTCCCGCCGGGAACCGGCACCCGCCCCACCTCCGACCGCGCACGCGAGGGCCTCTTCTCCACCTGGCAGTCCCTGCTCGGCGGCCCGCTGGACGGTGAGCGGGTCCTCGACCTGTACGCCGGCTCGGGCGCCGTCGGCCTGGAGGCGCTGTCCCGCGGGGCCGGCCACACCCTGCTCGTCGAGGCCGACGCCCGGGCCGCGCGCATCGTCCGGGAGAACGTCAGGGCGCTCGGCCTCCCCGGCGCCGAGGTCAGGGCGGGCAAAGCGGAACAGATCATCCGGACCCCGGCGCCGGCGGACCCGTACGACCTCGTCTTCCTGGACCCCCCGTACGCGGTCTCCGACGACGATCTTCGCGAGATTCTGCTCACACTCCTCTCGGGGGGCTGGCTAGCGGCCGATGCCCTCGTCACCGTGGAGCGCAGCACCAGAGGCGGAGAATTCCGGTGGCCGGACGGCTTCGACGCGATCCGGGCCCGTCGTTACGGCGAAGGGACGTTTTGGTACGGTCGCGCCGCCTCTACGTGCGAAGACGCACGATGACCGGACCGGAGAGCGAGGGATCACAAGTGCGCCGCGCCGTCTGTCCCGGGTCGTTCGACCCGATCACCAATGGACACCTCGACATCATCGCCCGCGCTTCCAAGCTGTACGACCAGGTGTACGTGGCGGTGATGATCAACAAGGCCAAGAAGGGTCTCTTCGAGATCGACGAGCGGATCGAGCTCATCCGCCAGGTCACCGCCGAGTTCGGGAACGTCGAGGTGGAGGCCTTCCATGGTCTCCTTGTCGACTTCTGCAAGCAGCGCGACATTCCAGCCATCGTCAAGGGCCTGCGCGCCGTCAGCGACTTCGACTACGAGCTGCAGATGGCCCAGATGAACAACGGCCTCTCCGGAGTGGAGACGCTGTTCGTCCCCACCAATCCCACCTACAGCTTCCTGTCCTCCTCGCTGGTCAAGGAGGTCGCGGCCTGGGGCGGGGACGTCTCCCACCTCGTGCCGCCGGTCGTCCTGGAAGCCCTCAACGAGCGTCTCAAGAAGGACTGAGCGGGCCCCCGGCGGGCCCCGCGGAACCTGACAGTCCATCATCCGGTGTCGGGCGGGGCGGGTGTGGCCGTACAGTCGACCCGTCCGTCTCCATCACAGCTGTAGAGAGTGGCGAGCACACGGTGGACGTGCAGAAGAAGCTCGACGAGATCGTCGCGGCGGTCTCCAGTGCCCGGTCGATGCCCATGTCGGCTTCGTGCGTGATCAACCGCACCGAGCTGCTCTCGATGCTGGAAGAGGTGCGTGCGGCGCTGCCCGGCTCCCTGGCCGAGGCCCAGGAGCTGATCGGTGACCGTGAGCAGATGGTCGAGCGGGCCCGCCAGGAGGCCGAGCGGATCATCGAGACGGCGCACGCCGAGCGCGGCTCCCTGATCTCCGACACGGAGGTCGCGCGCCGCTCCCACAACGAGGCCGACCGCATCCTGACCGAGGCCCGCCAGGAGGCCGAGGAGATCCGCGCGGAGGCCGACGACTACGTCGACTCCAAGCTCGCCAACTTCGAGGTCGTCCTCACCAAGACCCTCGGCTCGGTCGGCCGCGGCCGCGAGAAGCTGCTGGGCACCGGTCCGGGCCTCGACGAACAGGGCTACGAGGACGAGGACGCCCCCGAGCGCAGCCACGACCCCGAGACCCTGCGCCGCGACGCGGACGCGTACGTGGACGCCAAGCTGGGCGCCTTCGAGGCCGTCCTCGCCAAGACCCTGGAGGCCGTCGGCAAGGGCCGCCAGAAGCTGCACGGCCGTATCGCCACCGACGATCTCGGCGCCCTCGCCGACGACACGACGACCGTCCAGCACTCCAGCGACGCCGACTACCTCGCCGATCTCGCGGCCCTCGCCGACACCCCGGAGCGGACCCTTTCGGTCCCGGCTCAGGCGCCCTCGGTCCCGGCCCAGCAGACCCAGCCGGCCTACGCGCAGCAGCAGGATCCGTACGGGTACCAGCAGACCGACCAGTACGGCTATCAGCAGACGTATGCCCAGCAGGACGCGTACGGCTACCAGCAGGCCGATCCCTACGCCGTCTACCCGCAGGCACAGACCTACGACCAGCAGGCCGTCGCCTACGCCCACGGGCAGGACACACAGCAGGGTTACGCCCAGGACAACGCCCTGGACGAGACCAGCCTGTTCGACACCAGCATGATCAGTGCCGAGCAGCTGAGGGCGTACGAACAGGGACGCGGCGGTCACTGAGCGTTCCCGCCGCGCGCGCCGGGGGCGCCCGGAGAGCACCGGATTGGGCCCTGAGCGAAAGGTCCAGTATCCTGGCTCTTCGGTCGCGCGTACACTTCGCGACTTGCGCTGCCCGGAACACCGCGGGGCGGCGTCCCCCTGAAGCTTCGAAGACCGAAAGCAGGAATGGCCCTGAACGCCCGCCTCGACCACCGCAACCCCCTCGTGTTCGACACGCACGAGCTGGGTCGGCGTCCTGGTGCGCTGCAGCGCCTGACTCGCACGGTCGACGCCCCGAAGGACTTCGGTATCCAAGGGGTCGTCGGAGTGCCGGAAGGCTCCCCGGTGGAGCTCGAACTCCGGCTCGAGTCGGTCATGGAAGGGGTGCTCGTCACAGGCACCGTCCGTGCATCGGCCGAGGGGGAGTGCGTAAGGTGTCTGGAGCCGGTCGAGCTGGAGCTCGACGCGGACTTCCAGGAGCTGTTCTCGTACCCTGACGCCGACGACCGGGGCCGTGTGATCGCGGAACCGGGCGACGACGCCGAGGACGACGAGGACAGGTTCTTCCTCGAGGACGGACTCTTCGACCTCGAACCTCTGCTGCGCGATGCGGTGGTGCTCGCACTGCCGATGCAGCCGGTGTGCCGGGAAGACTGCCCGGGTCTGTGCTCCGAGTGCGGAGCGCGGCTGGCGGACGACCCGGACCACCACCACGACGCCGTCGACATCCGGTGGGCGGCTTTGCAGGGACTCGCCGATTCACTCGAACCCGGCGATAAGGACGAGATGAGCGGCGCCGAAGCGGGCGTCGACGAGAAGCAGGAGAAGTAGCCGTGGCTGTTCCGAAGCGGAAGATGTCGCGCAGCAACACGCGCCACCGCCGGTCGCAGTGGAAGGCTGCGGTCCCCACCCTGGTTGCGTGCGAGCGCTGCCACGAGCCCAAGCAGCAGCACATCGCGTGCCCGTCGTGCGGCACCTACAACAAGCGCCAGGTTCTCGAGGTCTGAGCGGCTGGTGAGAGGTCTGATGTCTGACGCCAAGGCGGACCCAAGCGCCAGGAAAAAGGCGGACAACACAGCCTCGTCCCACACGCTTCTGGAAGGGCGGCTCGGCTACAAGGTCGAGTCCGCCCTTCTGGTGCGTGCTCTGACCCACCGCTCGTACGCGTACGAGAACGGCGGTCTGCCGACGAACGAGCGCCTGGAGTTCCTCGGGGACTCCGTACTCGGTCTCGTCGTCACCGACACGCTGTATCGCATCCACCCCGACCTGCCCGAGGGCCAGCTGGCCAAGCTGCGGGCCGCGGTGGTCAACTCGCGTGCGCTGGCGGAGGTGGGCCGCGGGCTCGACCTCGGCTCCTTCATCCGGCTCGGCCGGGGCGAGGAGGGCACGGGCGGCCGGGACAAGGCGTCCATCCTTGCCGACACCCTTGAAGCGGTGATCGGCGCTGTCTATCTCGACCAGGGGCTGGACTCGGCGGCGGAGCTGGTGCACCGCCTGTTCGACCCGCTGATCGAGAAGTCCTCGAATCTCGGTGCCGGCCTGGACTGGAAGACCAGTCTCCAGGAGCTGACCGCGACCGAGGGGCTCGGCGTGCCCGAGTACCTGGTCACGGAGACCGGCCCGGACCACGAGAAGACCTTTACTGCTGCCGCCCGCGTCGGAGGCGTCTCGTACGGCACCGGCACCGGCCGCAGCAAGAAGGAGGCGGAGCAGCAGGCCGCGGAGTCGGCCTGGCGCTCCATCCGCGCCGCCGCGGACGAGCGCGCGAAGGCGGCGGCCGAGGCGGAGGAGTCCCCCGACGGGGACGCCGATTCCGCTTCGGCCCCGGCGAGCGACTCGGCCACGGCCTGAATCCTTCACACGACGGACCCCGCCCCGGCGCAATCGCCGGGGCGGGGTCCGTCGCTTTCAGGGGTTGGTCCCTTTCCGGGGTCCGTCCCTTTCAGCCGACCAAGCGGCCGTGGCGAAGTCGGCTGCGTTCGGCAGCGCCCTGAAGGGGCGCGGGCTGTATCGATCTGCGGCTCCGCCGCGATGGGGGTCCCCCTGTTCGAGCGAAGCCGAGAACTTGGGGGATCGACCAGCCAGGACGGGCCTGCAGGCGATCGACGACCAACCGCGGCACTTCCCGCGGAGCGCTTGGTCGATCCCACCTGATCAAGAGGTAACCTGCGGACGTCGCCCCGTTCACCCTTCCGGAGGAATCCGTGCCCGAGCTGCCCGAGGTCGAAGTCGTGCGGCGCGGCCTGGAGCGCTGGGTCGCCCACCGGACCGTCGCCGAAGCCGAGGTGCTGCACCCGCGCGCCGTCCGCCGGCACACCGCGGGCGGCGAGGACTTCACGCACCGGCTGAAGGGGCAGCTCCTCGGCACCCCGAGCCGCCGTGGGAAATACCTCTGGATTCCCGTCGAGACCACCGGCACGGCGATCCTGGCCCACCTCGGGATGAGCGGCCAGCTCCTCGTCCAGCCGCACGACGCCCCCGACGAGAAGCACCTCCGCATCCGCCTCCGGTTCGACGACGTCCTCGGCACCGAGCTCCGCTTCGTCGACCAGCGCACCTTCGGCGGCCTCTCGCTGCACGACACCGCCCCCGACGGGCTGCCCGACGTCATCGCGCACATCGCCCGCGACCCCCTCGACCCGGTCTTCGACGACGAGGCCTTCCACGAGGCGCTGCGCCGCAAGCGCACGACCATCAAGCGGGCCCTGCTCGACCAGTCGTTGATCAGCGGCGTCGGCAACATCTATGCGGACGAGGCCCTTTGGCGCGCCCGCATCCACTACGAGCGCGCGACCGCGAACTTCACCCGCCCGCGCACGGCCGAACTCCTCGGCCACGTACGGGATGTGATGAACGCCGCGCTCGCCGTCGGTGGCACCAGCTTCGACAGCCTCTACGTCAACGTCAACGGGGAGTCGGGCTACTTCGACCGGTCGCTGGACGCGTACGGCCGTGAGGGACTGCCGTGCCGGCGCTGTGCCACGCCCATGTGCCGCCGCCCCTGGATGAACCGCTCCAGCTACTTCTGCCCGAAATGTCAGAGGGCGCCGCGCGTCTGGTCGTAACGCTCGCGTGCCGTCAGCACATCGTCCATCCGCCCCTCCACGAAGTGGATGAGGGTGAGCAGGCGTGCCGCGACCTCATGGCCCAGCGGGGTCAGTTCGTAGTCCACGCGCGGCGGGTTCGTCGGCTGGGCCTCGCGGTGCACCATTCCGTCGCGCTCCAGCGCGTGCAGGGTCTGGGACAGCATCTTCTCGCTCACGCCGTCCACTCGGCGACGCAGCTCGTTGAAGCGGAACGGGCCCTCGTACAGGGCGCCGAGTGTGAGCGCGCCCCAGCGGCCCGTGACGTGCTCCAGCGTGCCGCGCGAGGGGCAGGCCTTGGCGAACACGTTGTACGGGAGGTTCTGCTCCTCGGTGCGCTCGTGCGTGGTGGTCATGTCCCAAGCGTACTCGAGCGCAGCGCTAACCGACGGGTTGCACTATCTATCAGTTAGTGCTTTCCTTTCGTCATCGGCGCTGAACGGCCAAATCGTCGCGGCGCTCCGTTTTCACCTTCCTTGGGAGTACGAATCGTGACCACCCCCGTTGTCTCCATCGCCTACCACTCCGGCTACGGCCACACCGCCGTTCTCGCCGAGGCCGTACGGGACGGTGCCGTGGAAGCCGGTGCCCAAGTGCACCTGATCAAGGTCGACGAGATCACCGACGAGCAGTGGGCCGCCCTCGACGCCTCCGACGCGATCGTCTTCGGCTCGCCGACCTACATGGGCACCGCGTCCGGCGCCTTCCACGTCTTCGCCGAGGCGTCCTCGAAGCGCTGGTTCGGGCAGGACTGGAAGGACAAGCTGGCGGCCGGCTTCACCAATTCCGGCTCCAAGAGCGGCGACAAGCTGCACACCCTGCAGTTCTTCCAGATCCTGGCCGCGCAGCACGGTATGAACTGGGTCAACCTCGGACTGCACCCGGGCTGGAACAACAGCGGCGGCTCCGAGCACGACCTCAACCGCCTCGGCGTCTTCGCGGGAGCCGCCGCCCAGACGAACGTCGACGAGGGCCCGGAGGCCGTCCACAAGGCCGACATCGCCACCGCGGAGCACCTCGGCCGCCGCATCGCCGAGACGGCCCGCGTCTTCGCGCTGGGCCGCGCGGCGGCGTAGGCACGAGGCCGCCCGCGACCGCGGTCGCCGGGCGCCGACACGGCCAAGCCCCCGCACGGATTCACCGGGCGGGGGCGCGTGTACGACGTAGGCCGTCCGTCAGTAGCCGAAGTCCTGCGTCCACCACGGGCCGCCCGACCCGAAGTGCACCCCGACACCCAGCGTCCTGAAGTCGCAGTTCAGTATGTTCGCCCGGTGCCCGGGGCTGTTCATCCAGGCGTCCATCACGTCCTGGGCGGTCGCCTGGCCGCGGGCTATGTTCTCGCCGCCCAGGCTGGTTATGCCGAGCGCGGCCGCGCGGTCCCAGGGGTCCTTGCCGCCGGGGTCGGTGTGGTCGAAGAAGTTCCGCGCGGCCATGTCCGCGCTGAACGCCTCCGCCAGCTTCTTCAGGGCCCCGTTCGCGGTCACCGGGCTGCAGCCGACCTTGGCCCGCTCCTGGTTGACCAGCTTGATCACCTCGGCCTCGACGGCGCCCTCGGAGGACACCTTCCCCGGCGGTGTGGCCGTGGGCTCCGTTGCAGCATGGCTCGCCGGCGGCGCGGCCGTGGCCGACTTCGACGCCGAAGGGGACGGCGTCGGTGCGGGTTCCTTCGTCGGCGTCGACGAGGACGCCGTGGCCGACGGGGCCGTGGCCGGCGCCGAGGAACGGTCCGCGTCACGGCTCGTGGACGTGGACCCGCGGTCATCGGCGGTGCCGCTCGTACCGCCCTGCTGGGTGGCGAAGCCCGACGGGGTGGTGCCCCCGGCCTGTGCGTTGCCGGAGCCGCCGCTCACCGAGAACTGCTTGCCCCCCGGCAGCACCCCGGTGGCGACCGCCACGGTTCCCAGCGCAACGGCTGCGGAGACACCCAGCAGGCCCGTGCGCACCGGCGTCGCGGCCTTCCTCTTGCGGTGCGAGCGGGTCGCGAGCCGCTCGGCCTCCAGGACAGCTGCGAAGCCGTAGAGGTTCTCCGGCCCGTAGCCCTCCGTGGGAATCTGGTGCTTCTGTGTGACTTCGGTGGCGCGGCCCCCCGTGGCGGCGCGTCCGGCGGCGGAGCGTCGGTGGCGTCCCATCTGCTGGCCTTCCTGGTCTTACGGTCAGCGCTCCTCACTCGAACGAGTGAGTTTCACATGAGATTTATATGGATCGGGACGGTACCGCATGGCGCAAGGGGAGGAAGTGCCCGGAGGGACATTGGCCGGTTAGCGTGCAGCCATGAACGACGATGCTCGGCTTGTGGCATGGGTGCGCGGACGTGTCCAAGGTGTGGGTTTCCGCTGGTTCACCCGGGCCAAGGCGCTGGAGATCGGCGGCCTGAGTGGCTTTGCCCTCAATCTGGACGACGGACGGGTCCAGGTGGTCGCGGAGGGGGCCCGGGACGGGTGCGAGGGCCTGCTGGACTGGCTCCGGGGCGACGACACACCCGGGCGTGTGGACGGAGTCACTGAGATTTGGGACACGCCCCGCGGCGGCTACGACGGCTTCGGGATCCGCTGAGCCCGGGGTGCGCAGCCGCCCGTCGGAAGCGGAGGGACATGCCACTGGCACCTGCCCGAAGCAGAAAGGGCCTGGTGGTTGCCAAGAACCGCTTGTCGTGGCAGGCTCCGCAGCAAAGGATGATCTCCCCGCCCTCAGGGGCCCGCAGGAGCCGCAGCGCCGCCCGTCAAGGGCCGCGCGCGTCCGGGTTGCCCGCCAATACAGGGCGTGATCGTGTTGACCGTCAAACTTTTTGGTGAGACGCTGAAAGCCCCGCGCACCTTAGCTGTTTGGCATGTAAGAACGGCAGCAAGAACTCAAGAGTGCCAAGCACCGCGGGTGCGAATCCCTCACGACCCACACCGCTTCGGTCGGTCACTCAGTGTGGAGGACCATCCATCATGGCAAAGGCGCTTCTCGGTTACGTCGGCGGCTCCGACCCGCGACTCCTCGCCGAGATGCGACGGCTCCAGCAGCGCGTCCAGGAACTCGAATCCGAGCTTGTACGGATCCAGGCGGAGAACGACGCGCTGACGGCTGCCGCTTCTCACGACAGGATCATGGAGAGCATCGACGCACACCAGGCGGAGCCTGCGCTCACCTGATCACTGCATCGCTCCACAAAGGCACAAGCAGTGGTTGGGCTGCCCGTATCAACCGCTCAGTTGTCAGAGTTGCAAGGGACGCCTCGGCGTCCCTTCTTTCTTGCCCCCGCGCACCCTTTCATTCTCTTTAACGGATGGTGTGCCCTGCACGTTCATATGTGAAACCGCGGGGTTGCCAGGGTTCATAGAGTGAGATACCGGCGGAAGGTAGAGTTCAGCGGCGTGCACCTCAAGGCCCTGACCCTCCGCGGGTTCAAATCGTTCGCCTCGGCGACCACACTCCGGTTCGAGCCGGGGATCACGTGTGTCGTGGGGCCCAACGGCTCGGGCAAGTCCAATGTCGTGGACGCCCTCAGCTGGGTCATGGGCGAACAGGGGGCCAAGTCGCTGCGCGGCGGCAAGATGGAGGACGTCATCTTCGCCGGCACCACCGGGCGCCCGCCGCTCGGCCGCGCAGAGGTGTCCCTGACCATCGACAACACCGACGGCGCCCTCCCCATCGAATACGCCGAGGTCACCATCACGCGGATCATGTTCCGCAACGGCGGCAGCGAATACCAGATCAACGGCGACACCTGCCGCCTTCTCGACATCCAGGAACTCCTCTCCGACTCCGGCATCGGCCGTGAGATGCACGTGATCGTCGGCCAGGGCCAGCTCGACTCCGTCCTGCACGCCGACCCCATGGGCCGCCGCGCCTTCATCGAAGAGGCCGCGGGTGTGCTCAAGCACCGCAAGCGCAAGGAGAAGGCGCTCAGGAAACTGGACGCCATGCAGGCGAACCTCGCCCGCGTCCAGGACCTCACCGACGAACTGCGCCGCCAACTGAAGCCCCTGGGACGGCAGGCGGCGGTTGCACGCCGCGCGGTCGTGATCCAGGCCGACCTCCGCGACGCCCGGCTGCGCCTGCTCGCCGACGACCTCGTACGACTGCGGGAGGCGCTCAAGGCCGAGGTCGCGGACGAGGCCGCGCTCAAGGAGCGCAAGGAGGCCGCCGAGGCCGATCTGAAGAAGGCCCTGCAGCGCGAGGCGCTTCTGGAGGACGAGGTACGGCAGCTGACGCCCCGTCTCCAGCGGGCCCAGCAGACCTGGTACGAGCTGTCCCAGCTCGCGGAGCGGGTGCGCGGCACGGTCTCGCTGGCCGACGCGCGTGTGAAGAGCGCCACCTCCCAGCCCCCGGAGGAGCGGCGCGGACGCGACCCCGAGGACATGGAACGCGAGGCCGCACGCATCCGCGAGCAGGAGGCCGAACTGGAGGCCGCCCTGGAGGCGGCCGAGCGCGCGCTGGAGGACACCGTCGCTCACCGGGCCGAACTGGAGCGCGAACTGACGCTGGAGGAGCGGCGCCTGAAGGACGTGGCCCGCGCCATCGCCGACCGCCGCGAGGGCCTGGCCCGGCTGAACGGTCAGGTCAACGCGGCCCGTTCGCGCGCGGCCTCCGCCCAGGCCGAGATCGACCGGCTCGCCGCCGCGCGAGACGAGGCGCAGGAGCGCGCCGTCGCCGCCCAGGAGGAGTACGAGGCCCTCAAGGCCGAGGTCGACGGTCTCGACGCCGGCGACGCGGACCTGACCGAGCAGCACGACGCGGCGAAGCGGGCACTCGCCGAGGCCGAGTCGGCCCACTCGGCGGCCCGGGAGGCGGCCACCGCGGCCGAGCGCAAGCGCGCGGCGGTCGCGGCCCGCCACGAGGCCCTCGCCCTGGGCCTGCGCCGCAAGGACGGTACGGGCGCCCTGCTGGGCGCGAAGGACCGTCTCTCCGGCCTGATGGGCCCGGCCGCCGAACTGCTCTCGGTCACCCCCGGCTACGAGATCCCTCTCGCGGCGGCCTTCGGCGCGGCCGCCGACGCCCTCGCGGTCACGACGCCCGCCTCCGCGGCCGAGGCCATCCGCCTGCTGCGCAAGCAGGACGCGGGGCGGGCCGCGCTGCTGCTGGCGGGCGCGCCGGACGAGCCGGGAGGCGAGGCACCGGCCGGTGGTGCCGGCGCCCGACCGGGCGCCGAGGCGTCCGGGGAAGGCAGCGGATACGGGCACTTCCACGGGCACGGCAC
>NZ_JBEOZU010000081.1:0-42798 GCF_040298185.1 Streptomyces sp. NPDC001634
CCCGCCTGGTCCTGCACCGCTACGACCAGGCCGTCGCGGCCGCCGGGACGGCGGCCGCCAGGGCGCTGGCCTCGGCCTGAGCGATCGGCTTCGCGGCGCGAGACGGCCTGGTGGGACGCCCGGACGGCTGCCGGGCGGTGGGGGTGCGCCGTGAGGGTTGTCGCCCCGCCGCCCCTGCCCTTCCGGTCCCTGGGGGCTGCCGCCCCCAGACCCCCGTTTCGGCCTGAACGGCCTCGTCCCCGAACTCCCCCAAGCTCTCGGCTTCCCTCGAGCAGGGCGGACCCCCACGACGGGCTGGAAAACCGACGGTGCCGGCCTGGGCTCTACGCCTGGCTGCGCTGCGGGAAACCCCCGGCCGGAAACGGACGCCGACATCCCGATTGTCACCGGCTGCGTCTACTGTCGGGTCATGGACGGGACTGCACCGAAGGCCTACGAGACGTCCGCGCGGTACGAGAACGGCTCTGCGGGCGCCGCGGCGTACGACGAGACGGCCGTCGAGCGCTGGGCGCCCGAGCCCGACAAACGCCCGGGCCGCACCGCCTTCCAGCGCGACCGCGCGCGGGTGCTGCACTCGGCCGCGCTGCGCCGTCTGGCGGGCAAGACCCAGGTCGTCACCCCGGGCACCCTCCCCCAAGTTCTCGACTCCGCTCGAACAGGGGGGACCCCCGTCGAGGCCTGGGACGCCAGCCCCCGCACCCGGCTCACCCACTCGCTGGAATGCGCCCAGGTCGGCCGTGAGCTGGGCGCCGCCCTCGGCTGCGACCCCGATCTCGTCGAGGCCGCCTGCCTCTCCCACGACCTCGGCCACCCCCCGTTCGGGCACAACGGCGAACAGGCGCTGAACGAGTTCGCGGAGGACTGCGGCGGCTTCGAGGGCAACGCCCAGTCCCTGCGCCTGCTCGCCCGTATCGAGCCCAAGCGGTTCGTCCACTCCGAACAGACGGGCGAGCCCGTCAGCGTGGGTCTGAACCTGACCCGCGCCGCCCTGGACGCCGCCACCAAATACCCCTGGCCGCGCGGCGCCCACCCCACCGACCCCAGGTCCCCGAAGTTCGGGGTCTACGAGGACGACCGCCCCGTCTTCGACTGGGTCCGCAAGGACGCCCCCGGCCACCGCACCTGCTTCGAGGCCCAGGTCATGGACTGGGCCGACGACGTGGCCTACTCGGTGCACGACTTCGAGGACGGCCTGCACGCGGGCCACGTCGACCCGAACTGCCTGCATGCCGAGCCCGAGCGGCAGGCGGTCTTCGCCGTCGCCCGCGGACGGTACGTGCCCGCGGACACCGACCCGGCCGAGCTCGCCGAGGCTCTCGACCGGCTCCTCGTCCAGGAGTGGTGGCCGCGCGGCTACGACGGCTCCGCGGTCGCCCAGGCCCGTCTCAAGGACGCGACCAGCCAGCTCATCGGCCGTTTCTGTCTGGCCGCCGAGGGTGCGACCCGGGCGGCGTACGGCAGCGGTCGCCTGACGCGGTACGCCGCCGAACTCGTCGTACCGGCGAGTGCCCGCATGGAGTGCGCGGTCCTCAAGGCGGTCGCCGACCTGTATGTGATGCAGCGCGCCGAGCAGGAGCGCCTCAGGGCCGACCAGCGGGTCGTCGTCGCCGAGCTGGCAGAGGCGCTCACCGACCGCGCGCCCGACGGGCTGGATCCACAGTTCCGGGCGCTGTACGAGGGGGCGGCCGACGACCGCGTCCGCAAGCGGGTGATCGTCGACCAGATCGCCTCGCTCACGGACGCCTCGGCACGCTCCCTGCACGCGCGACTGAGGGGGGAACCCAAGACCTGGACGTGACCCGGCCTGGCCTGATCGGGGCACTCCCTCTTCCCGCATCACGCTCCGTGCGGGAGGCTCGCATGTGGCGACATCCTTACGAGGAGGCATCAAGTGGTCGACGCGGATCAGACATTCGTCATCGTCGGAGGAGGTCTGGCCGGCGCGAAGGCGGCCGAGACGCTCCGAGCGGAGGGCTTCAGCGGCCGCGTGATACTGATCTGCGACGAACGGGACCATCCCTATGAGCGGCCTCCCCTCTCCAAGGGCTATCTGCTCGGCAAGGAGGAGCGCGACAGCGTCTTCGTGCACGAGCCCGCCTGGTACGCGCAGAACGACGTCGAACTGCACCTAGGCCAGACCGTCGACGCCATCGACCGCGCCGCCAAGACGGTGCGCTTCGGCGACGACGGCACGCTCGTCCACTACGACAAGCTGCTCCTGGTGACCGGCGCCGAGCCCCGCCGCCTGGACATCCCGGGCACGGACCTGGCCGGTGTCCACCATCTGCGCCGGCTGGCCCACGCCGAGCGCCTCAAGGGCGTCCTCACGGCACTCGGCCGGGACAACGGCCACCTCGTGATCGCGGGCGCGGGCTGGATCGGCCTGGAGGTCGCGGCGGCGGCCCGCGAGTACGGCGCGGAGGTCACCGTCATCGAGCCGCTGCCGACGCCGCTGCACGGAGTCCTCGGCCCCGAGCTGGGCAATCTCTTCGCCGAGCTGCATCGCGAGCACGGCGTCCGCTTCCGCTTCGGCGTCCGGCTCACCGAGATCGTCGGCCAGGACGGCATGGTGCTCGCGGCCCGTACCGACGACGGCGAGGAGCACCCCGCGCACGACGTGCTCGCCGCGATCGGGGCGGCACCGCGGGTCGCTCTCGCGGAGGCGGCCGGGCTGGAGCTGGCCGACCGCGCGCACGGGGGCGGCATCGCGGTGGACGCGCGGCTGCGCACGTCCGACCCCGACATCTACGCGGCCGGTGACGTGGCGTCCTTCCCGCATGAGCTGTTCGGCACCCGGCTGCGCGTCGAGCACTGGGCCAACGCGTTGAACGGCGGCCCGGCGGCCGCCCGCTCGATGCTCGGCAGGGAGTTGACGTACGACCGGGTGCCGTACTTCTTCTCCGACCAGTACGACCTGGGGATGGAGTACTCGGGGTGGGCGCCGCCGGGGTCGTACGACGAGGTGGTGATCCGGGGCGATGCCGGGAAGCGGCACTTCATCGCGTTCTGGCTGAAGGAAGGGCGCGTGCTGGCCGGGATGAATGTGAATGTGTGGGACGTCACAGAGCCGATTCAGAAGCTGATCCGGGAGCGGGTCCTTGTGGATCCGGAGGCTCTGGCGGATCCCGGGGTGCCTCTGGAGAGCCTTTCGGCCTAGGCGTCTGCGGGGTTCTCCCGGCGGGCGGGTGCGGGTTGTTCCTGGTTGCCCGCGCCCACGTGGCGGAGCCGCGCAATGTCACAGCCCCGCGCCCCTCCGGGGCGCACTGCCGAGCCCCATGGCTGTCACCGCACCCCCGTAGAATCACCGCGTGGCAGGACGGATCAACGACGAGGACGTGAAGGCGGTACGGGACGCGGTCCCGATCGACTCCGTCGTGTCCGAGTACCTCCAGCTGCGCAACGCGGGCGGCGGGAACCTCAAGGGCCTGTGCCCCTTCCATGACGAGAAGTCGCCGTCCTTCCAGGTCAGCCCGAGCAAGGGGCTCTTCCACTGCTTCGGCTGCCAGGAGGGCGGCGACACCATCACGTTCGTGATGAAGGTCGACCACCTCACCTTCTCGGAGGCGGTCGAGCGCCTGGCCGCCCGGGCGGGCATCACCCTGCGCTACGAGGAGGGCGGGTACAACCCCACCCACCAGCGCGGCGAGCGCATCCGCCTGGTCGAGGCCCACAAGCTCGCCGCCCAGTGGTACGCCGAGCAGCTCGGTGTCAGCCCCGAGGCGGAGACGGGACGGAAGTTCCTGGCCGAGCGCGGCTTCGACCAGGCCGCCGCGGTCCACTTCGGCGTCGGCTACAGCCCCCAGGGCTGGGACCACCTCACCCGGTATCTGCGCGGCAAGGGCTTCTCCGACAAGGAGCTGCTCCTGTCCGGCCTCTCCCAGGAGGGCCGCCGGGGCCCCATCGACCGCTTCCGCGGCCGGCTGATGTGGCCGATCCGCGACATCGGCGGGGACGTGGTGGGCTTCGGCGCGCGCAAGCTGTACGAGGCGGACAACGGCCCGAAGTACCTGAACACCCCTGACACGGCGATCTACAAGAAGTCCCAGGTCCTCTACGGCATCGACCTGGCGAAGAAGGAGATCGCGAAGGCGAGCCGGGCGGTGGTGGTCGAGGGCTACACGGACGTCATGGCCTGCCACCTCGCCGGTGTCACCACGGCCATCGCGACCTGCGGCACGGCCTTCGGCGGCGAGCACATCAAGATCCTGCGCCGGTTGCTGATGGACAATGGATCGGCCCGCGTGATCTTCACCTTCGACGGCGACGCGGCAGGCCAGAAGGCGGCGCTGCGGGCCTTCGAGGACGACCAGAAGTTCGCTGCAGAGACGTACATCGCGATCGCGCCGGACGGCATGGACCCCTGTGAACTGCGCCTGGCCAAGGGCGACGAGGCGGTCGCCGACCTGGCCGAACCCCGTACGCCGCTCTTCGAGTTCGCGCTCCGCCAGATCGTGAGCCGCTACGACCTGGAAACCCCCGCGGGCCGCGCCGCCGCCCTGGACGAGGCGGCCCCGGTCGTCGCCCGTATCAAGAACAGCGGCGCGCAGCACGAGGTCGCGGTCCAGCTCGCGGGCATGCTCGGCATCCTCGACACGCAGTTCGTGGTCAAACGGGTGGCGCAGCTGGCCCGTTGGGCGCGCGACCGGGGCGGCAGGGGACCGGCACCCACCGGACAGCGGCCCCCGCAGCAGTACGACGCCGCCCTGCGTCCCACGGTCTCGGGCCCGGCACTGAACCTCCGCAACCCGGTCTACGCGACCGAGCGCGAGCTGCTCAAACTTGCCCTGCAGCGACCGGAGCTGGTCTCCCCGGCGTTCGACGCGTACGGGGTCGACGAGTTCACCGCGCAGCCGTATGCGGCCGTCCGCGAGGCGATCATTGAGGCGGGCGGCGCCGAGTACGGAGCGCAGGACGCGCAGGAGTACCTGGTCCGCGTCCGCGAGGCGGCCCCCGACGACACGGTCCGTGCCATGGTCACGGAACTGGCGGTCGAGGCGATCCTGCGCAGGACGGTGGATGAGGTGTACGCGGGCACCGTGCTCGTCACGGTCCGCCGCCGCGCGGTGGAACGCCGCGTCCGCGACATCCAGAGCACCCTGACCCGCCTTGGCCCGAACGCGGATCCGGCCCACCTGTCCGCGGTACAGAACGAACTGTGGGTGCTGCAGCAGTACGACCGGACGCTGCGGGAGAGGGGGGCGGCGGCGTTGTAGGGGGCTACTCCTCCGACGCGGGGAGCATGAGGCCGAGGTGCTCCAGAATCGTGGCCTGCCCAGCGGCCAAGGTTCGCAGCATCTTGCCGTGCTCGCCGAGCATCTTGCTGTGCTCGGCCAAGATCTTGCCGTGCTCGACCTGACCCGCTACGAGTGCTCCCAGCAACTCGCTGTGCTGCTGCAGGGTCCTGCCCTGTTCGAGCTGGGTGTCCCTCAGGGCACGGATCAGCTGCATATCGGCCCGCCGCAGCTCCTCGATCTCGCCCATGCTTCCCATCCTGCCCCAGTCAGCGGGTTCCAGTGTCCCCGGCCATCAATCCGATGGTCAAACGAGCTGAGTAACCATCCGGTCACGCACCCATTCACCCTTCGAACGTCGGCCCCACCGCCCGCACCAGCCGTTCCGCGAACTCCCTCTCCCGTTCCGCGAACTGCGGGTACTCGGTCGCAAAGTGGTTCCACTCCACGTAACCGACCGCCTCCGCCACATCGTCCAGAACGACCTTCTCGCGGTACGGGTAGGGCCACTCGCCCGACAGCCGGAACGCCTCGTGCAGCAGCTCGTACGGGAGGGGGTGCCGTTCGGCGAGGAGCACCGCGTCGTACAGATCCTTGCCTTGTGGGTGCATGTCGTTGACGATCCACATGATCTTCCAGGCGAGCGACAGCGCAGGCGTCGCCGCCTGCACGATCGCACCGCCCGGCAGCTCCACCGGTTCGGGCGCCTCGGGCAGCCTCTCGTTGAAGACGAAGTCGAGCTGGACATGGCCGCCGGGCAGACCCGGAGACTCCCATGGCAGGACCATGCGGCGGCCCGGTACCCGCTCGTAGGTCCAGATGTCCTCGATCACCGCGCCGCAGGCCGAGATCCCGACCCCTGGCCCGCGGTCCTCGGCCAGTGCCTGCGCCGCCGTCGCGATCCCGTCGAGCATGCGGTCGGTTCGCCCGTCGTCGATCCGCCAGGTGTGCGGTACGACGACGAAGTCCAGGTCACCCGGCTCGCGGGCGGCCTCGCCGAACCACGTCGACATCAGCATGCTGCCCCGCAGCACCAGCGAGTCGACCCACTCCGAGCCGGCGATCGCGGCCGGCACGAGGTCCAGGGCCCGGCGCCGGGCCATCCGCCAGGCCTCGCCCTTCGCCGGGTCGGTGAACGTGGGGTCGGTCGCCCGGTAGGCGTTCCGGTAATGCTTCAGGGCCGGTTCGAAGACCGGGCGCTGCAGCACGTCGTCCCCCGGCACCGGACGCAGCGTGCGGGGCAGCTGCTCCGCCGTGCGGGTCGCGTCGTCCAGTGGCTCCCTGGGTATCTCGCCGCTCGCCCAGCCGAAGCTCTGCCACGTCCCGGTCATCCCTGCACCCCCTGTTCCACGGTTTCCTCGAGCCAGCCGTCGTCCACCGACACATCACTGTCGTGGAGCACGAACTCCCGCTCCACACAGATCACTTCGAGCCCGGCCAGCTCCGCCAGCAACCGCTCCAGCGCGCGCCCGGCACCCTCCGCGTCCACCCCGCGGCACCGTTGCGTCACAAACCGCTCGTGCCGCCCGTGTCCCCGCACCCGGCGCGCGTTCCACGACAGATGGGCGCCGTGCGGAACGACCCGGGCCGCCAGGGCGGCCAGGTCCGCGTCGGCGTCGAGCAGAAGCTTGACGTGGTGCTCGAAGTACCGTTCACCGCCGCACGGTTCGCGTGGCACCTCGGGCGCCCACGGAGCCGACTCGATCTTGACGCGGACCGGTTCGAAGCCGTCCGCGCGCAGCAGCGCCGTCACTTCCCGTGCCCGCACCGATTCGAGGGCGTACGTCGCGGAACCCGACAGGGTGAGCATCGGCTGGACGGGCATCCGGCCCCGGGCCAGCACGATGTGGGCCAGCTTGAGACCGGCCGCTGCCGCCCAGCGGCGCAGCCGCTCGGAGTCGGCGGCGCTGTCGCAGCGGACCGTGACATGCGTTTCGTACAAGGAAGCGGACACTCGCGGATCGTGCCAGATCAGGCCCGGTGGCGGCACTCGGGTTTCTGTGAGGGTAACCGCCCGGTCACGGACCGGACTCAAAAAGTGGCCGCACGCCCCTCGTGGCGGCGATGTGTCGTACCCCACACTGGGTTGCGGTGCCTGAGTCCTCGGAGCGCGGCCGACCCGCCCACGGCGGGTCCGACACCCCCGCGGTTCCGCTCATTGACTACGGGATGGCCGGCGGGCGGACCGTCGGCCCCATCCCCGACGTACCGCTGCCGCATGCCTCAGCAGCGACATTCCTGGAGGTCGCCCCCGTGCAGACCCAGACCCTCACACAGACCGAGATTCATGTCGACGAGCCGGACGCGGAGACGGACGGCCTTGCGGCCATGCCCCCGCAGAGCCGGCTCGCGCACCACCCCGAGACGGATGCGGAGCCGCAGGGCCCGCCCGAGCCGGCCGATCCCCCTGCCGGCGAGATGGAGACCATCGAGGCCGCCGAGGCGCCCGAGCCCGTCGAATCGCTCCGCGGCCGCGCCGACACCAGCGGCCCCTCCTCGGATCTGTTCCGCCAGTACCTGCGCGAGATCGGCCGGATCCCGCTGCTCACGGCCGCCGAGGAGGTCGAACTCGCCCGCCGCGTCGAAGCCGGCCTGTTCGCCGAGGAGAAACTCGGCAACACCCCCGACCTGGACACCCAACTCGCCCTGGACCTCGACCGGTTGGTGGTCATGGGGCGGATGGCCAAGCGGCGGCTCATCGAGGCCAACCTGCGGCTCGTCGTCTCCGTCGCCAAGCGGTACGTCGGCCGCGGGCTGACCATGCTCGACCTCGTCCAGGAGGGAAACCTCGGCCTGATCAGGGCCGTCGAGAAGTTCGACTACGCCCGCGGGTACAAGTTCTCGACGTACGCGACCTGGTGGATCCGCCAGGCCATGTCCCGCGCCCTGGCCGACCAGGCCCGCACCATCCGCGTCCCGGTCCACGTCGTCGAGCTCATCAACCGCGTCATCCGCGTCCAGCGCCGCATGCTCCAGGAACGCGGCTACGAACCGACCCCGGAAGAGGTCGCCGCACACCTGGACCTGCCCAGCGAGCGGGTCAGCGAGGTGCTGCGGCTCGCCCAGGAGCCCGTCTCGCTGCACGCCCCCGTGGGCGAGGAGGACGACGTGGCCCTCGGCGACCTCATCGAGGACGGCGACGCCACGAGCCCGGTCGAGTCCGCCGCGTTCCTGCTGCTCAGGGAGCACCTGGAGGCGGTCCTGTCGACCCTCGGCGAACGGGAGAGGAAGGTCGTACAGCTGCGGTACGGGCTGGTGGACGGCCGCCCCCGCACGCTGGAGGAGATAGGCCGCATCTTCGGCGTGACCCGCGAACGGATCCGCCAGATCGAGTCGAAGACCCTCAACAAGCTCCGGGACCACGCGTTCGCGGACCAGTTGAGGGGCTATCTGGACTGAAAGGGGGCCGCCCGCGTGGGCGGCCCCAGGGGCTCAGTCGACCTCGGCCACCGCCTGCGCGAACTGCGCCTTGTACAGCCGCGCATAGGCCCCGTCGGCGGCGAGCAGCTCGGTGTGCGACCCCTGTTCGACGATCGCCCCGTTCTCCATCACCAGAATCGTGTCCGCGTCCCGGATCGTCGACAGCCGGTGCGCGATCACGAACGAGGTCCTGCCGTGCGCGAGCTTGGCCATCGCCTTCTGGATCAGGACCTCCGTACGGGTGTCCACCGAACTCGTCGCCTCGTCAAGGACCAGGATCACCGGGTCGGACAGGAACGCCCGCGCGATGGTGATGAGCTGCTTCTCACCCGCACTGACCCCCGTGCCCTCGTCGTCGATCAGGGTGTCGTAGCCGTCCGGCAGCGTACGGATGAACCGGTCCGCGTGCGCCGCCCGCGCGGCCTCCTCGATCTCCCCGCGCGTGACCTCGCGTGCGGCGCCGTACGCGATGTTCTCCGCGATCGTGCCCCCGAACAGCCAGGTGTCCTGGAGCACCATCCCGATCCCGGCCCGCAGTTCGTCCCGGGACATCTTCGCGATGTCGACCCCGTCGAGGGTGATCCGCCCGCCGGAGACCTCGTAGAACCGCATCAGCAGGTTCACGAGCGTCGTCTTCCCCGCTCCCGTCGGGCCGACGATCGCGACCGTGTGCCCCGGCTCCACCTTCAGGGACAGATCCTCGATGAGCGGCTTGTCGGGGTCGTACCGGAACGACACGTTCTCCAGCGCGACCCGTCCCCGCAGCTCCTCGGGCCGCAGCCCCTCCTCGGGGTCCGCCGCCTGCTCCTCCGCGTCCAGCAGATCGAAGACCCGCTCCGCCGAGGCGACACCCGACTGCACGAGGTTCGCCATCGACGCGACCTGCGTCAGCGGCATCGAGAACTGCCGCGAGTACTGGATGAAGGCCTGGACGTCGCCGATCGACAGGGAGCCGGACGCGACGCGGAGGCCACCGACCACGGCCACCAGCACATAGTTCAGGTTCGACACGAACATCATCAGCGGCTGCATCACACCGCTGTTGAACTGCGCCTTGAACCCGGCCTCGTACAGCTTGTCGTTCTGCTCGGCGAACTGCTTGGCCGACTCGTCCTGGCGCCCGAACACCTTCACCAGCGTGTGCCCGGTGTACATCTCCTCGATGTGCGCGTTCAGCTTGCCGGTGGTGCGCCACTGCTGCACGAAGTGCGGCTGCGAGCGCTTGCCGACCCGCGTGGCCACGACGAAGGAGAGAGGTACGGTCACCAGCGCGACCAGCGCCAGCAGCCACGACACCCAGAACATCATCACCAGCACGCCCACGATCGTCAGCAGCGAGTTGATGAGCTGGCCCATCGACTGCTGGAGCGTCTGCTGGATGTTGTCGATGTCGTTGGTCGCGCGGCTGAGCACCTCGCCGCGCTGCCGCTTGTCGAAGTACGACAGCGGAAGCCGTGACAGCTTCGCCTGTACGTCCTCGCGCATGCGGTAGACGGTCTTGTTGATGGCCCGGTTGGAGAGCCGGGTGGCCACCGCCATCAGCAGGCCGGCCAGGACGAACGCGCCGAGCGCGAGCAGCAGGACATGGCCCACGGCGTCGAAGTCGATGCCCTTGCCCGGCGTGAAGTCCGTGCCGGAGAGCATGTCGGCGACGCCGCCCTCACCCCGCTTCCGCATGGACTCGAGGACCTGCTCCTTGCTCACCCCCGACGGCATCTGACGGCCGATGATCCCGGCGAACACCAGGTCGGTCGCCTTGCCGAGGATCTTCGGGCCGATCACGGACAGCCCGACGCTCAGCACACCGCAGGCCAGCATCGCGTACATCAGGCCGCGCTCGGGTTTGAACCGGGCCAGGAGCCGTTTCCCCGACCCCTTGAAGTCCATCGAGCGCTGGTCGGGGCCGCCCCCGGCCATCATGCGTCCCATGGGCCCGGCCATCAGGCTGCCTCCGCTTCCGTGAGCTGGGAGAGCACGATCTCCCGGTAGGTCTCGTTGCCCGCCATCAGCTCGTGGTGGCGGCCGGTGCCGACGACCCGGCCCTCGTCCAGGACCACGATCCGGTCGGCGTCCCGGATGGTCGCCACGCGCTGGGCGACGATCACGACGGTCGCCTCGGCGGTCTCCTGGGTGAGCGCCGCGCGCAGCGCCGCGTCGGTCGCGTAGTCGAGGGCGGAGAAGGAGTCGTCGAAGAGGTAGATCTCCGGGCGCTGGACGAGGGTGCGGGCGATCGCGAGGCGCTGCCGCTGGCCGCCGGAGACGTTGGTGCCGCCCTGCGCGATGGGGGAGTCGAGGCCGTTCTCCAGCGCCTCGACGAACCCCTTGGCCTGCGCCACCTCCAGCGCGTGCCACAGCTCCTCGTCGGTGGCGTCCGGATTGCCGTACCGCAGGTTGGTGGCGACGGTGCCCGCGAACAGGTACGGCTTCTGCGGGACGAGCCCGACCGTCTTCGCCAGCAGTCTCTGGTCGATCTCCTGGACGTTCGCGCCGTTCACGAGCACCTCGCCCTCGGTGGCGTCGAAGAGGCGCGGGATCAGCCCCAGCAGGGTCGACTTGCCGCTGCCGGTGGAACCGATGACGGCCGTGGTCTCGCCGGGCCGCGCCACCAGGTCGATGGCCTTGAGGACCGGCTCCTCGGCACCCGGGTAGCGGAATCCGGCGCCACGGATCTCCAGGTGCCCGTGGCTCCGCAGCTCCATGACGGGCGCGGTGGGCGGCACGACGCTGGACTCGGTGCCGAGCACCTCCTGGATGCGCTCGGCGCACACCTCCGCGCGCGGCACCTGCATGAACATGAAGGTGGCCATCATGACGGACATCACGATCTGCATGAGGTAGGCGAGGAACGCGGTGAGGTCGCCGATCTGCATGCCGCCGCTGTCGATGCGGTGCGCGCCGAACCAGACCACGGCGATCGACGAGAGGTTCACCACGGTCATCACCATGGGGAACATCAGCGCCAGGGTGCGGCCTGTGCCGAGGGACACCTCGGTGAGGTCGGTGTTCGCACCCCGGAAGCGGTCCTTCTCGTAGTCGTCGCGGATGAAGGCGCGGATGACCCGGTTGCCGGAGATCTGCTCGCGCAGCACCCGGTTCACCGTGTCGAGCCGGGTCTGCATGCTGCGGAACAGGGGCCGCAGCCGACGCACGATCAGCGTCACGCAGATGGCGAGCACCGGCACCACGGCGACCAGGACGCCGGACAGCGGAACGTCGAGGCCGAGCGCCATGACGATGCCGCCCACGCACATGATCGGCGCCGACACCATCAGGGTGAACGTCATCAGGGCAAGCATCTGCACCTGCTGCACGTCGTTCGTGGTGCGGGTGATCAGGGACGGGGCCCCGAAGTGGCCCACCTCACGTGAGGAGAACGACTGGACCCGGTCGAAGACGCCGGCCCGCATGTCCCGTCCGATGGCCGACGCCGTACGGGCGCCGAAGTAGACGGCGCCCATGTTGCAGACGACCTGGCCCAGCGAGACCGCGATCATCAGGGCGCCGAAGGTCAGGATGTAACCCGTGTCCCCCTTCACCACTCCGTGGTCGATGATGTGCGCGTTGAGGGTGGGCAGATAGAGCGTGGCGCAGGTCTGCAGGAACTGCAGCAGCACCAGCAGGACGATGGGTTTCTTGTACGGGCCCAGATGGGCCCTCAGAAGTCGTATGAGCACGCGAGGTCTCTCGGAGTCGTCGACGGCAGGGCGGTCGGTGATGCACCACCCCCTATCGTCGGACACTCCACCGGTGTTACCTCAACCGATTAAGCCGACAACCGGGCGGGTACTGAGCCGGTTTCAGCTTTTTTCGGTCCGGAGACGTAGGCCGATGGGGTGCGGCAGACCTCGTACCCCTCGTACCGGGCAGACCCGCACGCGTACGACTCCATGTGAGCCGTACGACAGGGCGGGCGCCCTACGACCGGAAGGCCCCCGGATGCGTCTGCTCGCGTACCGACACGTACTGCTGGCGCACTGCCTGGCCCACCGCCAGCTCCTCGCCCGGCTCCAGGACCTGGGCGACCGCGCCCTGCCAGACGAGCGGGGTGCGTGGGTCGAGGGTGCCCTGGGACACGCCGAGCGACCAGGCCGCCTGCCGGGCCGCGCCGATCGCCGCGTAGTCGGCGGGCTGTGGCACCACGACCTGCACGCCGAACAGCGCGGGCGCCGCCGCCTGCACGGCGGGCAGCTCCGCGGCGGCGCCCAGCAGGAAGATCCGCCGTACGTCGACCCCGCGCCCGCGCAGTACGTCCAGAGCGTCCGCGAGTCCGCACAGCATGCCCTCGAACGCGGCCCGCGCGAGGTGTTCGGGCTTCATCGACTCGCGCCGCAGCCCCGACAGGGTGCCCGCGGTGTGCGGCAGGTTCGGGGTCCGCTCGCCCTCCAGGTAGGGCAGCAGGACGAGCCCGTGCGAGCCGGGCGTCGACTTCATGGCGAGCTCCGACAGGGACTCCAGATCGGGCAGGCTGAGCAGTTCGGCGGTGCCGCGCAGGGTGCGCACCGCGTTGAGCGTGGTCACCACCGGCAGGTGCATGCCCGTGGCGTCGGCGAGCGAGGTGATCATCCCGGTCGAGTCGACCAGCGCCTCGGGGTGTACGGCCATCACGGACCCGGAGGCGCCCAGCGAGACGACCGCGTCGCCCAGCCCGATGCCCAGGCCCAGAGCAGCGGCCATGGTCTCTCCGGTGCCGGCGGAGATCAGCAGCCCCTCCGGTGTCGTACCCGCCGCCTCGGACGGGCCGAGCACCTCGGGCACCATGGCCTGGTGCCCGAGCGCCAGCTCGACGAGGTCGGTGCGGTACGTGCCGGTCGCCGCCGACCAGTACCCGGTGCCCGAGGCACCGCCGCGGTCGGTGGTCCTTCTCACAGGCCGCCCCAGCAGCTGCCACACCAGCCAGTCGTGGGCCTGCATGAGCACGGCGGTGCGCCGCGCGTTGTCGGGTTCGGTCTTGGCGAGCCAGCGCAGCTTGGTCACGGGCTGGGCTGCCTGCGGTACGCAGCCGACGGCCTCCGCCCAGGCCTGCCGGCCGCCGAGCGCGTCGATGAGGTCGGCCGCCGCGACCTGCGCCCGCTTGTCGCCGCCGACCATGGCTGGCCGCACGGTGGCGCCCTGGCTGTCGAGCGGGATCAGCGCGTTCTGCTGCGACGACACGCCGATGGCCTGCACCCCTTCGAGGAGCCCGCCGCCGGCGGCTTCCCCCAGCGACAGCAGCCAGGCCTGCGGGTCGACGTCGGAGGGACGGCCGCCACCCTCGGGGCTCTCCACCGGATGCGATGCATACCCCTGCCTGAGCACGGCCCCCGTGTCCGTGTCACAGACGACGATGCGAGTGAAATCGGGCGAACTGTCCAACCCGGCGACTATCCCCATGCCGGAAATTCTGCCGCACCGAGAGGGGTGGCCGTGTCGTCCTTCTGGCCCGCCACGGCTCTCCCCGGACGGCGGACGCCGGCGATCTCCCTCCGGTTCCGGCATCCGCGGTGGTCAGGTGTTGCTGGTGCCCCAGTCGTCCTCACCGCTGCCGTTCGCGTTCCGTTCACGCAGCGAGCGCACGCGGGCGGCGACCGAATCGGGCACGCGGTCACCGACCCTGTCGCTCACCACGTGGAAGGCCCGGCCGGCGATCTCGCGCCCCTGGTGGGCGGCGGTCTCGGCGGTGTTGCGCACGGCGGGGTTCTGCGCGACCTGGCGGGCTGATTTCTTCAGCTGCTCATAACGTTCACGCCCGGCGCGCGTGCCCAGCACGTAACCCAGAGCCAGCCCGGCGACGAACGTGAGCCGATAGCGCATGGCGGCCACCCTTCCCTTGCGTCTGCGTCGTCCCTTGCGTGGGCATCGGTCACGGGGGGGAACCGATTGGCGGAGCACCCCCCTGCTTGCGCTAATGTATGTGTCGCAGCGAGCGCGCGCCCTCTGGCGAATACCCAGGTAGGTGCGTTCGATGCAACGAGGCATTCCTCCGTAGCTCAATTGGCAGAGCAGCCGGCTGTTAACCGGCAGGTTACTGGTTCGAGTCCAGTCGGGGGAGCTCGGTCCTCCGTAGCTCAATTGGCAGAGCAGCCGGCTGTTAACCGGCAGGTTACTGGTTCGAGTCCAGTCGGGGGAGCATGCTGAACGAGGACCCTCCGGGGTCCTTTTTCATGTCCGCCGGAACCGCCGCGCCCATGGCGGAGTCCTCAAGGTCATGTGTAGCCGACCATCCGAAGCAGGAGATCGTATGAGCGGCTATGCTGCGGCAGACGGCGCGCACAAATGTGCGCGACGCGCCGTAACGGGGCGGTAGCTCAGCCGGTTAGAGCAGCGGACTCATAATCCGTCGGCCGTGGGTTCGAGTCCCACCCGCCCCACCCCAAGGTTCTCCCAGAGAACCGTTTCTACCTGCGGATACGCGAGAGCGGGGGCACCACTCCAGGGTGGGGACCCCCGTTCATTCGTTCAGTCCAAGATCCAGGGGACGTGCAGGGGACACGGTCAGGCGACATGCGAGTCATAGCCGGAATTGGTCGTATCGCCTGATTGGCGCCGTGGGTTGAAGGCGTCGAGCGAGGCCTCGGCTCTGGGCTGCCTCTTCCGTACGCCGGGGCGCCGCAGTTCCGGGGCGGGCATATCGGCGGTCGGCGTGTTCGCACTGGAGCGCCCGCACTCGGCTGCCGGCTCGGCCCACCGCTACGAACGGGACGAGCGGTTGGGTGCTCTCCGTCGGCGGCGTCGCCACGGTTTTGGGCCGGTGATGGTTCTTCGGACCGAGTCAGTAGTGGTATCGAGCCTGGATGATGATCAACTCATCGTCGGTCGGCTTGTACACGAGTCGGTGCGTGTCGTCGATTCTCCGAGACCAGTAGCCCGGGAGGTCACCCTTCAGGGGCTCCGGCTTGCCGATGCCCTTGAATGGATCGCGCATGGTGTCGTCGATCAGCTTGTTGATGCGCTTGACCATCTTGTGGTCGCTCTCGGCCCAGTAGGTGTAGTCCTCCCAGGCGTGGGACGTGAACGAGATCTTCACGCACGCTCCGCGTCGGGGTCGATCAGCGCGCGATTCTGGGCCTTGCCGGCCTCCGCCTCGGCGATGGAGTCGAGCAGGCGGCGGGCGTTCTTGGGGGAGCGCAGGAGGTGCACTGTCTCGGTCCAAGAGCTGAAGTCCTCTTCGGACATGAGGACGGCGTTCCCCTTGCGGGAAGTGATGTGAACCGGAGCGTGATCCTCGTTGACCTGCTCGATCAGCGGGAACAGGTTCTGACGCGCCTCGCTGGCGGTGATGGACATGCTTGCTGTCCCCTCTCTCGACTTGTACAAGATATAGTACGAGTCTTGATCGTGTCCACAGATCCCGGCGTGTCCGCTGGAGTGGTGTATCGAAGGCCACTCGGTGGTCTCGTTTGCGGCTAGTCAGTGGGTTCGGTGGGCAGGGCGGCCTGTCTCGCCGTTTTCTGTCCCGATCGGGTAGAGGCGGCCCTTGGTCGGCAAGGTCAAGTCCCATGTAGCGGGGGCCTCCACCCACTCCTCGTGCAGCTCGGTCGGCACCGCGCCTTCCGCGGTTGAATACCGGTGTGGCACGGAAAGTGGTGGGATTCGATGAGGGCGATCTGAGGGCGCTGGCCGGGGCTCGGTCCTTCGAGCGGGGGCTGGGGTATCTGGACGCGGTGAGCGGTCTGGAGGTGGGGGAGGGCTCGGTCACCGCCGTGGTGCACGGTACGGATGTCTACGAGGTGGAGCTCACCCTCGGCGGCGAGGAGGGGATCTCGGGATGGTGCGACTGCCCGTACGGACGGGAGGCCAACTTCTGCAAGCACTGGGTGGCGGTCGGGCTGACGGTGCTGCGGCGGGCGAAGGCGATCCCGCATCAGCAAGCCGCAGCACGGGCGCGGTCTTCCGTCTTGGAGGTGTGGCTTTCGGCGCTGTCACGTGACGAACTCCTGGCGCTGGTGCGGGAGCAGGTCGCTGAGGACCGGGAACTACGCCGGCGTTTGGAGCTGCGGGCAGCCACTGCTCGTTCCGACCTCGGTACGGTCCGGGATCGGATCATCGCCCTGATCGATTCGCCGCGCCCGCCCACCGCGCCCGCGCCGTCTCCACCGTCCTGGTCGCCACCACGCTGGGCGGAGTCGTCGGCCCCAACCTCGCCGCGCCGACCGGCCACCTCGCCGACAGCCTCGGCATCCCCACCCTGGCCGGGCCGTTCCTGCTCTCCGGCGCCGCCTACGCGCTGGCCGCCCTCGTCCTGGCCGTCTGGCTGCGCCCCGACCCCCTGCTGTTCGCCCGCAGCCTCGACCTCCGGCAGCCGATGGAGGTCGAGGCTGCGAAGACTCGCGGGCCAGGGCTGATACCGGGCGCGCTGACGATGATCCTCACCCAGCTCGTCATGACCGCCGTGATGACGATGGCCCCGGTGCACATGCACGACCACGGCCATGGCACCGCGGCCTCCGGCCTCGTCATCGCCATCCACGTCGGCGCCATGTATCTGCCCTCACCGCTGACCGGCTGGCTCGTCGACTTCCCCCACGCTCGGCTTCGCTCGCGCGGGGGACCCCCATCGGCCCCAAAGCAGTTGCCGCCGCATCCGGCCTCACCCTTCTGACCGCCGGAATCACCGCCGCCGCGGCGCCCGCCGACTCCGTTGCTCTGCTCGCTCTCGCGCTCGCCCTGCTGGGGCTGGGCTGGAACCTCGGCCTCGTCTCCGGCACCGCGATGATCACCAACGCCGTGCCGCCGGCGACCCGGGCCAAGGCCCAGGGCATGGTCGACGTCTCCATCGCCATCGCGGGCGCCACCGGCGGCCTCACCTCCGGCCTCGTCGTCTCCGCCGCCGGCTACCCCGTCTTCGCCCTCACCGGCGGCGTCGTGGCCCTGGTGGTCCTCCCGGCGATCGCTGCCACCGCGAGCAGCCGGTGAGTGGACCACCCCGCTCGCCGTGCGAGCGCGGGGTGCGCTCACCGAGCTGAGAAATCGCAGGTTACGTGCGGCGGAACGGACCACTCGCATCGACAACACGGTCGGCGCCCTCGTCGTACAGAACCAGTGGGACCCCCAACTTCGGCAGATGCCCGTCCGTGAGGTAGGCGTCGACAGTGCGGTAGAGGCTCGACACGTCGGGCAACTCCCGGTGCAGCCGGGCGAGTGTGCCGGTCATCTCAAGGGCCGCGGCCACCCGTTCGCGGACCTCGCCCTTCGCGGTCCTGCGGGCCTTGAGGCCGAAGGCCACGTTGTCCTCGACCCGCATGTGCGGGAAGAGCGCGTACTGCTGGACGACCATCCCGATGCCCCGCCGGTGCGGCGGCAGGTCGGTGACGTCCCGGTCGCCGCGAAAGACCCGCCCGGCCACGGGCCGTACGAACCCGGCGACCGCCCGCAGCGCGGTGGTCTTGCCGGAGCCGGACGGCCCGAGCAGCGCCATCACCTCGCCCGGGCTCGACGGTCAGGTCGAGGGATTCGAGAGCGGCGCTGCCGACGTTGCCGCCGCAGGCGACCGTGACGGAGTCGAAGCGGATGCCCGTCTCACAGAACTCCCCTGAGCAGCAAGGGCAGTTCGGTGACGGAGTCGAGCACATGGGTCGCGCCTGCCGCGTCGAACTCGGCGTCGCCATGCGCCCCGGTGCGCACCCCGGCGACCAGGCCGGCCCCGGCGCGCACACCGCTGAGCACGTCGTAGGAGGTGTCGCCGGCGACGGCCACCTGCCGTACGTCGTCGGCCGCCTTCGTCCGGACGAAGGCTTCGAGCACCATGTCGGGGAAGGGCCGCCCGCGCCCGCCGGCGTCGGCCGGGCACAGGGTCACCGGGACGAGGCCCCGCCAGCCGAGCGCGCCGAGGACGGCGTCCTGGGTGACGCGGGCGAAGCCGGTGGTCAGGACGACGGTGCGGCCGTCGGCCTGCAGTTGTTCGATGGCCTCGCGGGCGCCGGGGACCGGGGCGATCAGGCCGCCGTCGACGAGTTCGCCGTACGCCTTCTCGAAGGCGGTGTTGGCGCGCCGGGCGAGGTCCTCGGCGCCGAAGAGGTGCCGGAAGACGGAGATCTTGGACTCGCCCATGGTGGCGCGGACGTGGTCGAGCTTCTCGGCGTGGTCCGCGGAGCCGGGCGCCACACCCATCTCGGCCGCGGCCGCTTCGAAGGCGCGCTCGACAAGGCCGCCGTCGGCGACGGTGGTGCCGGCCATGTCCAGGACGACGAGGCGGATGTCCTCAAAGGTCGAAGTCATTAGTGTCACCAGCCCAGTTGCTCTGCGGTCGTCTCGGCTATCGCGGGTGAGCAGGTCATGCCGCGCCCACCGGGCCCGGTGACCAGCCACACCCCGTCGCTCACCTGCTGACGGTGCACCAGCCGGCCCGGCTCGGTGCACTGCGCGTACACCCCGGCCCAGCGGCGCCGGATCCTCGGCAGCGGGCGCCCGAGGAGGGACTCGACGACCTCGGTGAGGTGCTCGTAGGGGTCCTGAAGGGTGTCGAAGGCGAAGGGGTGCTCGTACTCGTGGGTGTCGCCGATGGTCAGGGAGCCGTCGGCGCGCTGCACCATGAGCAACTGCATCCTGTGCGCGGCGGCGGTCTCCGGCTGCGGCTGCCGGGCGTTGAGCTCGTCCAGCGCGGGGGACGCGTACGCGGGGTAGTAGCGGAAGCTGTCGGCGTCCGCGACAGAGGTGGGCAGCGGCTCGCCCAGCGGGTCGGTCTGCATCATCTGCAGCCGGACCCGGCGCACGGGCAGTTCGGGCCCGGCGAGTTCGCGGACCAGTCCGCCGAGCCAGGCTCCGGTGCACAGCACGACCGCGTCGGCGGTGTGCACATCGCCGTGGTCGTCGCGGACGGCGCCGGCGCCGACGACCTCACGGACCTCGCGGCCCGGCAGGAAGGTGTAGTTCGGGGACTTGAGCAGCTCGGCGCGCAGGGCGAGTTGGGCGGTACGGGGCTCGACGGCGGCGTCGCGCTCGCAGTACAGGGCGGCGCTGAACTCGCCGCGCAGGGCGGGGTTCAGGGCGCGCGCCTCGTCGGGCGTCAGCAGCTTGTAGCCACGGGCGGCGGCATCCGCGCGGGCCATGGCGGCTTCGGCGACGCCGAGTTCGAGGGGCCCGCGGACGGGGGTCAGGGACCCGTTGGCCCGGAAGCCGAGGGCCGGCACCCGTCGGCCGGTCTCTTCCCACAGCTCCCGCGCCCGCAGGGCGGTTTCCAGCTCCTCCCCGCCCGCTCGGCCGCTCACCCAGATCTGCCCGAAGTTGCGCAACGAGGCGCCGCGAGCCTCCGCCTCGCGCTCGATCTGTACGACCTTGTGGCCGCGCTCCACTGCTTGCCAGGCGTGCATGGTGCCCACCACGCCTGCTCCGACGACTGTCACTCTCACGGCGCTCACGCTCCTCGGGATCGGGGAACCGAAAGGGTCCGGTTGCCAACCAGAGCGTGAAGGACCCATCACGTTTGGACTAGACCCGTTATCTTTTTGTGATATTTGCCTGGAGTGTCGGGGAAGGCGATCTCAACCCATGACGTGCGCCGTGAATCAGCCCATGACGTGCGCCGTGAATCAGCCCTTGACGTGCGCGGTGAATCAGCCCTTGAGGTGCGCGGTGAATCAGCCCTTGAGGTGCGCGGTGAATCAGCCCTTGAGGTGCGCGGTGAAGGAGAACCGGTCCCCGCGGTACAGGGACCGCACCCGCTCCAGCGGCTGCCCCGCCGTGTCCCTCGACACCCGGTGGATCAGCAGCATCGGCAGGGCGGGCGGGGTGCCGATGAGGAGGGCCTCGCGCGGGGTGGCGAGCACGGTCTCGAGGCGCTCGTCGGCGTCGCCGAAGGCGATGCCCTGGGCGTGCAGGTAGGCGTAGAAGGAGGAGTCGGGGTCGAAGTCGGTGTCCAGGCGCGGCACCCTGGCCACGGCGACGTACGTGCTCTCCAGGCCGACCCGCTCGTCGTCGGCGAGCAGCACGCGCTCCAGATGCCACACCGGCTCGCCGCGCGTGAGGCCGGTCTCGGCGGCCAGCGCCTCGGGGCAGGGGAAGCGGTCGAGGGTGACGAGCGTACGGCCGGGGGTGCGGCCCTGCCGCCGTACGCCCTCGGTGTAGCTCGCCAGTGACAGCGGCTGGGCCAGCTTGGGCCCGGCGACGACCGTCCCCCGCCCCTGCCGGCGCAGCTTCCCCTCCAGCACCAGCTCGCGCAGCGCCTGCCGCACGGTCTCTCTCGCCGCCCCGTACTGCTGGGACAGGTCGCGCTCGGTCGGGATGAGTTTGCCCTCCCCCAGCTCGTCGATGAGGTGGTCGATCTGCGCCTTCACCGCGTAGTACTTCGGGATGCGGCCGTGCTCCGGGATGCCGGAGCGGACGGGGGCGCCAGGGGCCTGGTCGTTCGGGTGGTCCACGGAGGGATCGTCGCAGACAGGGGGTGCGGGGGCGGGAGCGGGCCGTGGGGAGTGCGGCGGTCGGCGGCTCGGCTGCGCCTGTGCGTCACGAGCGGGACGCCGATGCGGGGCGAGCTCCTGGTCGGAACCGGGATCGTGCCGGGGGCCGGGTTCGGAGGTGCGGGTGGGACCGGTGCCGGTGCCGATGCCGAAGCGGCAGTCGTCGGACTGGCCGAACCGGTCGCCGTCGTCGCCGTGGCGCTGGACGACGCCCGCGTTTGTTCTTCAGGGCCCTGCCCAAAGGAGCGGACCTCCACCACCACCTGTCGGGCGCGGCAACCACCGAGCTGTGCGCCGGGGACCGCCTCGGTGACCCCGCACCCGGCCACCGCTGTGCGCGGTTCCTCTCGTCCTCCGGACGCTCCCCTGATGAGATCACTCCGCGCTGCGCAGCGCCGTCCAGGTCTCTTGGCCCACGATGCCGTCCACGTCCAGCCCCTTGTCGCTCTGGAAGCTGCGCACCGCGGATGCCGTTCCGGAGCCGAATTCGCCGTCCGCGCCGGTGCTTCCCACGCCGTACCCACGCTTCGTGAGCATGCACTGCACCTGCAGTACGCGTTTGCCGCTGTCTCCCTGGTGTGTGCGTCCGTTGCCGGAGTAGTAGGTGCAGTCGGAGATCCAGGGCGGAGTCGAGGGCTCCGGGGGAGGGCTGCCCGGGGAGGACGGAGAGGCGTCGGCCGACGCGACGGGCTTGGTGGCGGGAGCGGAGGGGGCGTTTCGGTGGCTGTTGCCGTCGGAGCCGGAGACCTCAGTACGTGACGCGTCGCCGTCCGCGCTGACGGAGCCGCCCGCATCCTTGCCGGACCCGCCCCGGGCAGATGTCCCGTTCGGCCTCGGTGAGAAGGCGGCAGCGCCCGGCATGGCACCGGCGGCGGTCCTGGTACCGGCCCCCGGGGAGGAAGCGGTCGGCGGTGAGTCCCGATGAGTGATCACGAAGATCCCCGCGGCCACCGCGCAGAGGGTGAGGACCGCGGCGATGGCCCGGACCTGCTTCCTCCGTGCCCAGGTGCGGGCTCCTGCCGCGCGTAACCGCTCCTGCCGTGGGACGGCGGAGGGATCCGCTGTCTCCATCCGGGGTCCGATGCCGGCCGGAGCGGGTCCGCCGTCTTGTTCGGCCGGGGCCGACGGCGCCGCCTTCGGCCGGTCGGCAGGGGGCCCGAGGCGATCCTTCCGCTCGATGGGGAGGCGGTGCAGCACCTCGTACGCCCGCTGACGAGCCAGCACCTTGCCGCCCAGCGGGCCGGGCCAGTCCGGGGCCCCGGTGTCCGCCCCGGCCGCGTCGATCAGATCCTGCGGGGTGGGCCGCAGCTCGGGCTCCTTGGCCAGGCAGGCGGACAGCAGCGAGCCGAGCGCCGGGTCGGCCGCCGAGAGCTCACCGATCAGCTGCGGATTCGGCTCCTCGAACGCCACCCGGTGCATCACGTCGACACCCGTGCCGTCGCCGAACGGGGCACGCCCCGTCGCCGCGTAGACGAGCGTCCCGGCCAGCGAGAACACATCCGACGCCGTGTCGCTCCGGCCCGTCCTGAGGTGTTCCGGCGACATGTAGGCCGGGGTGCCCACCCGGTTGCCCGTGCCGGTGATCGCACTCGCGTCCGCGGCCTTCGAAATGCCGAAGTCGATCACATGCGCACCCCGGACGGACAGCAGTACGTTGGACGGCTTCAGATCCCGGTGCACGATCCCCGCGGCGGAGAGGTCGGCAAGCGCCCGCCCCAACTCCGCCACCAGCCGCCAGACCGCGGCCGTCTCCAGCGCACCGCCCTCCCGTACGGCATCCGCCAGATCGAGCCCCGGAAGGTACTCGGTGGCCATCCACAGCAGTTCGTCCCGGAAGCCCGTACCGCACAGTCGCGGAGTGTGCGGCGTACGGAGCCGGGCGTGCACCAGCGCCTCACGCTCGAACCGACGCCGGAACCTGACGTCGTCCGCGTACTCCGGCCTGATCACCTTCACCGCGACCAGACCGGGGCTGCCGTCCACCGGGCGCGCCAGATACACCCGTCCCATACCGCCGCTGCCGAGCAGCGCCAGCGGCACATAGGGGCCGACGCGGGCCGGGTCGCCGGGGTGCAGGGGTGAAGCGCCGGTCGCCCGCAGCGCGGCAGCCTCGTTCGTCGCTGATGTCGGTGGCACCGGCCGCCGCTGTTCTGACACGGATCCCCCGAAGTGATGTTCGCCGTATGCCAGTTCGCCCCCAAGAGAAGATGAGGCTAACCCAGCTCCGGCGTGTGTTCAGGGTTTCAATCACTTCCGTCACGCGGGGCACTCGGCATGGCTTGTTCCGGTCCTTCAGCGGTGGTTGGGGAGCATGGGCCCTCAGACGCACACGGACGGTGCCGGTCGGGTCGGACGGCACCGTCCATGTGTTTTTGCGACGTCTTGCGAGGGAGAGGCGCTGTGTCACGCGGCCGTGGGCTCTGCCTCCTTGGTGATGCCCACGACCGCTTCTTCGTCCGCCTCGCCGCGCAGGGCGACGATGCTGAGGAGGCAGCACGCCAGGGCCGCGATGCCGCAGACGATGTAGCCGATCGCGTAGCCGTTGCCGAGGGCCTCCAGGGCGAGCGGTGCCGCGCCCGAGGGCGGTGAGGCGGGGGGTACGGAGTTGACCGCGAGGGGTCCGCCCTCGGCTGCGACCTGGCCTGCCGCCGCCTTGACCTGCGTGCCGAGGCCGGAGGCCGTGAGGTTCCGGGTGAACTCGTCGGCGGCGCGGCTGAGGGCGATCGCCCCGATGACGGCCGGCCCGAGCGTGAAGCCGAAGTCGCGCAACAGGCTCGTCGAGGCGCTGGCCATGCCCGCGTAGTGGACCTCCACCGTGTTGACGGCGGTCGCGGTGATGGAGGAGACCGTGAGTGCGAAGCCGATGCCGACCAGGCCGATGGGGAGGATCAGCGAGGTCAGGGCGCGGTCGTGGACCGACAGCGTGGCGGCCACGAAGTCACCGGCGGCCATCAGTGCCAGACCGGCGCCGAGCACCCAGCGCGGGCTGACCCGTTCCAGGAGCCGGGAGATCAGCGGCATCAGCAGCAGGGTCCAGCAGTTGAGCAGAATGAAGGCGAACGAGCCGCGCAGCGGGCTCTGGTGCTGGATGGGGCCGAGCCGGATGCTGGTCGCATAGGCGGTGCCGAGGTAGCTGAACATGCCGACCACGGCCACGAACGACGCCACCGCGAAGGCCCGGTTGGTGAACAGGTCGAGCCGCAGCAGCGGCGAGGCGGCACGCCGCTCGGCCACGATGAACAGCCCGATGAAGACGGCCGCGACGATGTAGGCGATCACCACCGGCGCCGCGGTCCAGCCGTCCGCCGGTCCCTGGATCACGGCGTAGAGCAGGGCGAACATGCCGATGCCGATGGTGATCTGGCCGGCCAGGTCGAGTGAACGTCCTTCGGGGGCGCTGGAGTTCTGCGCCAGCAGCTGGCTGAGTACGGTGCTGATCAGGGCCAGGCCGGTGACGACGATGAAGGCCCAGCGCCAGGATCCGTAGTTGCCGGTGACTCCGCCGAGGACGGGGGCGATGAATCCGCCGCTGGACAGGGCGGCGGCCCAGATCGTGATCGTACGGGCGCGGTCCCGGGCGGTGTGGGTGCCCGCGGCGATCACCGCGAGGGACGTCGGGAACAGCGCCGCGGCGCCCAGCCCGGCGATGGCCTGGCCGACCCACAGCATGTGGATACCGGTGCTGGAGGCGGCCAGTGCCTCGCCGACGACGAGCAGACCACCGCCGCCGACGAGCAGCCGTTTGCGTCCGAAGAGGTCGCCGAGCACGCCGAAGGTCAGTTCAAGGACGGAGACGGGCAACAGGAACGCGTCCGATATCCAGGTCAGCTGCGAGCCGATCGGGTGCAGGTCCTGCTGGAACAGTCCGTTCAGAGTGGCCGGCATGGCGAGGGCGATCTGGGCCAGGCAGACCGCGAAACAGCCCGCGACGAGGGTGCCGACGGGCAGCCCGCCGGAGGGTGTCCTCTCGAGGGTGGGATCAGGTTGCGTGCGCGTTTCAGTGGACACGTGGGCTCCCCTGTGAGCGGCAGACATGCGGGGCGTGCGCGACGGGCGCGGGATATCGCGATATGTGCGATATATGACGAGATATGCGGAGGCGACGGCGTCGGGAACGCGATGAATGTAGGGCAGTTTTTCAACGACGGTCAATAGAGTGCCCAATGTCGATCGACAGGTGTGTGCCCGGGACGGTGACGGACGTGTTCGCGAGGGGGCCGGGCGGGGACGTTCAGGCGTCGGGGGTGGCGGTGCTGATCACGTCCAGCGTGCGCGCGGCCTCCTGCCGGGCCGGTCCCTCGTAGCGCCGGGCGAGCAGCTGGAACAGTTCCTCCGCACGGGCGGCCGGCCAGTCCTCGGGCAGGTGCTCGGCCGGCAGATGCGGGTCCTGGCGGACCTGGTCCAGCCAGTCGGTGTGCAGCAGCAGCTGCCGTACGAGCGCGTCGGTCACGTCGGCCGTACCGTCGCGGTCCGCGGTTTCGGTCCCGGTCCCGTCTGCGTCCCTCGTCCACCGGGCCAGGAACGCGTCGTAGCCCTTCGCGATGGCCTCGACGTCGAACGCCGTGTGCACCACCGTGCGCGCGTCGGCCGGAGCGACGGCCGTGGCTCCCGTGAAGACCCGCAGACAGGAGTCCAGGCCGAGTCCCGCCACCACCGTGGGCACATCCACCGTGCCGGGCGCCACCCAAAGGCCGTTCTGCAAGGGACCGAAGCCGTTCCACACCAGACGGGACCGCAGATCGTGCCGCTCGCTGCGCCAGGCCTCCGGGAGCGAGAAGCCGACCAGGGTCCAGGTGCCGTCCCAGTCGCGGTTGACCGCGCCGGTCCGCCAGATCCGGTCGTGGCCCTCCTGCAGGACGCGGGCGGCGCGTGGTGTCAGGCCGAAGTACGTCTTGCGGCCACGCCGGTGCCGCTCCAGAAGGCCGCGCTTGACCATCCGGGTGAGCGTCGAGCGCACGGCTTCCTCGGTGATGCCGGCCTGCGCGAAGACCTCGATCAGGCTGCCGGCCGCCAGGGCGGTGTCCCGGCCGAGAACATGGATGCCGAAGAAACTGAGCATCAGCGACTGTGGCCGGGGGGTGCTGCCTGCCTGATCGAAGCTGGTCACGGGCCCAGCCTAGAAGGGTGGCCCGGGAAGAGGGCAGCTGCCCCTGAACTCGGCATCTTCCGAGCGGGCTTCAGGACGGCAAGACAAGACGGCACACGGCGGCGGGGCTGGTCGGTCTGGGGTCGGTCGGTCTGGGGCTGGTGGGTCTGAGGCTGGTCGGTTCGGGGTCGGTCGGTCCGGGCTGGTCGGTCTGGGGCTGGTCGGTCTGGGGCTGGTCGGTCCGGGGCTGGTCGGTCCGGGGCTGGTGGGCCTGGGGCTGGTGGGTCCGGGGTCGGTCGGTCTGGGCCGGTCGGTCTGGGGCTGGTGGGTCCGGGGTCGGTCGGTCTGGGTCGGTCGGTCTGGGGCTGGTGGGTCCGGGGCTGGTCGGTCTGGGGCTGGTCGGTCTGGGGCTGGTCGGTCTGAGGCTGGTCGGTCTGGGGTCGGTCTGTCTGAGGCCGGGCGCCCCTCGTACTGCCGTCCCACGGATATTCCGTGGGGGTACGGTCGCCGGGCGCGGGTGACTGCTGCGAGGCCTGGCCGGCGCGTGGGGGCGAGGGAGCGGGGCGTGGCGGCGACCCCGGGGGAGCGGCATGCTGTCCGGCCCTGGCAGCGTGGCTGCCGGGGCCTTCATGGGCTCCGTGGTGCTTGGTCACGGGTATTGCTTCCGTCGGTGTGGGCCCGTGCCGCGGCGGGGCCCGGGCGTCCTCAGCCGCGCCGTCTGCAGCACACGAAGATCTGCTCCTCGGGCTGCACGTCCACGGTCGCGGGTGCGTACGTGTACGAGCACTCGTCGACGATCTCGAAGCCTGCCGCCTCGACCACCTCGTGCAGTTCGTCCCGCAGATAGCCGGACACCCGGATGGTCCTTCCGATGAACGGGATCGAGAAGTCGTCCACGTCGGCCTCCACCATCGACAGTACGAACAGGCCGTGGGGAACCAGCAGATGGCGTACGGTCCCCAGAGCCAGGGGGATCTCGGCGCGCGGCAGCATGAGCAGCGAGAAGAAGGCCGCGACCGCATCGAAACGGCCGACGTCACAGGGGCCTCCGGGCCGCAGGTCCGCGATGTCCGCCTGGTGGAACACCGCACCGGGGACATGCTCGCGGGCCAGTGCGACCATCCCGCCCGACAGGTCGACGCCGACGACTTCGAAGCCCGCCTCCGTGAGCCGGCGCGCGGTCGGGAGGCCGGTGCCGCACCCCAGGTCCAGCACCCGTGACCCGGTCGGCAGGGACCCGATGAGCCACTCGACGGCTGCGACCTGCCCGTCCTTGTGGGGGAAGGCCTCGTCGTACCGGTTGCCGATGGCGTCGAAGGCCTCGGCCTGACCCGTGCGGTCGAGCCGTATCTGCGAGTAATCGAGCTTGTCGGCGGGGTTGCTCACGAAGAATCTCCCTTTGGCCCGACTCCTGGTGTGATTTTTCCATAAGTCGTGCGGCCTGGATATGTGCTCGTGTGGCCTACGGCTTGTTATTGCATATCGATCCTGACAACTGCGGCAATAAGTCGTCAGGGGGGCGTCAGGGGATGTCGGGTGAGGGGCGCCGCCCTACTGTCTTCCTGTCTTCCCGGCGCGAGTCCACTGCGCCGGCCTCACCACAGGACGGGGAGAGTGCCATGGAGTTGCGTCGCGCCCCGGGGCGTGGTCCGGACGTGGACGCCGTGACCGTCAGCGGTACGACTCGTCTGTACGCGGTGCTCGGCGACCCGGTGGCACAGGTGCGGGCGCCGGCGTTGCTCAACCCGCTGTTCGCCCGGCTCGGCCGGGATGCGGTCCTGGTGCCGGTCGAGGTGCGGCCGGCCCAACTGCCGGAAGTCCTACGGGGCTTGATGGCCGTACGCAATCTGGACGGACTCCTGGTCACGGTCCCGCACAAGAACGCCTGCCGCGAACTCGCCGACTCGGTCACCGAGGCCGCGGCGCTCAGCGGCTCGGTCAACGCCATGCGGCGGGTGCCGGGCGGGGGCTGGCAGGGCGCGAACTTCGACGGGGAGGGCTTCGTACGGGGCCTGCGCGCGGCCGGACACGAGCCGCGCGGCGCGACGGTGTGTCTGGCGGGGGCGGGAGGCGCCGGTTCCGCGATTGCGGTGGCGTTGTTGCAGGCGGGCGCGCACGTCAGCGTCTGGGATGCCGACGCGAGCCGCGCGGCGGCACTGCGGGACCGGCTTGCTCCGCACTTCCCGGGCCGTATCGTCGCCTCCGCCGGCCACGTCGACGCGGACCTCGCGGTCAACGCCACGCCGATGGGCCTGCTGCCCGACGACCCACTGCCCTTCGACCCGACCGCGCTGCGGGCAGGCACGCTGGTGTCCGACATCATCATGAAGCCCCGGAACACGGCGTTGCTGCGCACGGCGGGTGAGGCGGGGCTCGCGATCCACTACGGGGAGCCGATGCTGGCGCAACAGATCACGCTGTACCGGGAGTTCTTCGGACTGGGGTGAGGCCGTGGTCCTGGACGGAGGTCGTGGGCCGAGGTCAGTCGGAGAGCGGTCCGTCTCCGGCCGGAGCCGGGCCAGGCGGAAGACCTGGTTGTCGGCCGGGAGAGGGTCTTGCCGGTCAGGCGGAGGTCTTCGCTGTCGGCCGGGCGGTGGTCTCTGCTGTCGGCGGGGCCGCCCCGGTGGTCGGTCGTGGCGCCGCTGCGGCCCGCTCGGCGGCGCGGTGTCGATCCGGGCGCCGCGCCGTGGCCGGGCGCCCTCGACCCTCGCAGGTGATGGGCACCCGGTTACCACCGAGTGGCCTGGTGCGGGCCGTGCCCTGCCTACCGTCCTGCACATGCCTCCACTCATACAGACCATCGGCGCGGCGCGCTCCGCCGCCCTCCCCGCCGCCGTGGCCGGGCGGGTGGCCGACGCGCTCGCCAGGCCCGCGGCCCAGCAGCCCGAGTACCCGGACCCGGTGCGCGTCGCCGAGGTGCGTGCCTCGCTGGAGCGGCTGCCGTCGCTCGTCCTGCCGGGCGAGGTCGACCGGCTGCGCCGGCGGCTCGCCGACGTCGCCCACGGGCACGCGTTCCTGCTGCACGGCGGGGACTGCGCCGAGACCTTCGAGGGCAATACCGAGGATCACGTACGCGCCAACATCCGTACGCTGCTGCAGATGGCCGTCGTCCTGACGTACGGAGCGAGCCTGCCCGTGGTGAAGGTCGCGCGGATCGCCGGGCAGTACGCCAAGCCCCGCTCGAAGTCCGCCGACGAGCTGCACCTGCCCGTCTACCGCGGCGACATCGTCAACTCCGCCGAGCCCACCCCCGCCGCCCGGATCCCCGACCCGGGTCGCATGCTCGAGGCGTACGCCCATGCCGGCGCCAGCCTCAATCACGTCCGCGCGATGACCGACTCCGGTATGGCGGACCTGAACCGTGTGCAGGGCTGGAACCTCGACTTCATCCAGGCCTCGCCGGCGGGCGAACGCTACCGCGCCCTCGCCGCCGAGATCGACAGCGGTCTGCGCTTCATGAAGGCGTGCAAGGCGGACCACCGCGCCCTGCACACCACCGAGGTGTACGCGGCCCACGAGGCGCTGCTCCTCGACTACGAGCGGGCCATGCTGCGCAACGTCGTCGAGGAGGACACCGGCCGCGAGGCGCTGTACGGCCTGTCCGGGCACTACCTGTGGATCGGCGAGCGCACCCGCGCCCTGGACGGCGCCCATATCGCCCTCGCCGCGCAACTCGCCAACCCCATCGGCCTGAAGATCGGACCCGGTACGACTCCCGAGCAGGCCGTCGAGTACGTCCAGCGGCTCGACCCCGACCGGATACCCGGCCGGCTCACGCTGATCTCCCGTATGGGCCGCGGCCTCGTCCGCGAAGTCCTGCCGCCCATCGTGGAGAAGGTCACCGCGCTCGGCCACCGCGTCGTCTGGCAGTGCGACCCGATGCACGGCAACACCCACGAGACGGCAAGCGGTTACAAGTCCCGCCACTTCGACGACATCCTCGACGAGGTGCGCGGCTTCTTCGAGGTGCACCGCGCGCTCGGCACCCACCCGGGCGGGCTGCACGTGGAGCTCACCGGCGACCCGGTCACCGAGTGCCTCGGCGGTGCCTGCGAGCTCGACGACACCTCGCTCGTGGCCCGCTACGAGACCCTCTGCGACCCACGGCTCAACCCAGAACAGTCCGTCGAACTTGCCTTCCTCGTCGCTGAGTTGATGCGCGGATGACCGTTCTGCGACGGCGATGGCGTGGACCTCGGCATACGGCTGGGCGGCGGGCACGGCAGGTGCCGCGCCCGCCGCAGGGGGGACCCTCCGTACCCGGGCGGGGGAATGGACGGGTACGAAGGGGGTCTTCAGGAGGAGCGGACGGAGCTCTGCCCCACGGGTGGCGCGGTCTGCGCCGCAGGAGCGGCAGGCGTGCTCCCGGCCATGGCGGCGGTCCCTGCGACCTGCGCGGCCGTCCGCTCCGGGCCGAGGCCCCCGGAACGGCGGGACTTGCTCAAGTACCGCATCGCCGGGGTTTCCACGAAGGCGTAGAGGATCCAGCCGCCGAGCAGCGTCGCCGCGAACATGCCGATCATCACCAGGATCGCCACCGGCGTGCTGAACTGTCCGTTGCCGAGCAGCGCCTGGCGGCCCCAGAAAATGACCACGCCCTGGCACAGATAGAAGCCGAAGGACACATTGCCGAGCCACACCAGGACCCGGCCGTCGAGGTGCGTGCGTACCCCGCGCACGTCGGCGTCGGCCACGGAGGCGATCGCGACCCCGAACGGGACGATGGTCGCCGAGACGAAGTTGAACGGCGCGGGCACGTACATCGCCGCGGCGTAGCCGGCCACCAGCAGCGCCACCACCCACACGGCGCGGATGCGTGGCCAGCGGTCCGCGATCACGATCCGGGCGAGCAGCATCCCGAGCACGAACTCGAACATCCGCATGGGCGGGAACGTGTAGTTGAACCAGTTCTGCGTCGGGGAGAGCGGAATCACCGGCAGCCGCGGGGTGTCCGGGAGCAGCTGGGTCGTCACCGCACCGACGCCGACCGTCGCCGCCACCATGGCACCCGCCCACCACCACAGGCGCTCCTCCCTGATGCGCCGCACGGCGAGCAGCAGCAGCGGGAACGACATGTAGAAGAGGAATTCCGAGCAGAGCGACCAGGACGGCGCGTTCACGCTCATCTGCACCGTGAACTTGTCGATCCATGAATTCACCAGGAACAGATTCGGAAGCCAGGTGCTCATCGGTGTGTAGGCGGATGCGAAGAGAATCATCGCGGCCGCCCACATCACCACATGGTTGGGGAAGATCTTCACGATCCGGCGACGCCAGTACGCGGTGACCCGCTCCCCGGGTTTCACCGACCATGTGATGACGAATCCGCTCAGCAGGAAGAAGAAGGAAACCCCGAGATAACCTGCCGGTCCGAAGAACTTCAGCAGTCCCTGTGCGATCGACTTGTCGGCGAACGGATTGACCGGACCGGTGGGGTCGACGGGTCCGATCGGCTGCAGCGCATGGATGAAGAACACGAGGAGCGCGGCGAAGAAACGCATGCCCGTCAGGGACGGAAGTGCTTTTCGGTTGCGTATGTGCGGGCCGGAATCCAGATCCGGCATGGTAGCGGTCACGGTGTTCTCCCGATTCTCCCTGGGCGGTGAATTCAGATGACTGCGGTGGGGGTGGCTGGACAGGGAGCCTAGGAGGAGCCGGGAGCCGGTGACACCCGTAGATTTCCCCTATTGGGCGCCATGTATGAAATCAGGGGGGTGTCAGGGGAATTCAGTTCCGGCCCGCTGCCCATAGTGTTCTCGCGTATTCTCGGCTTCTCGGCTTCTCGGCTTCACGGCTTCATCGCATTCGGTGACCGCTCTGCCCCCCCCAATGACCGGAGGAAACATGCTCGATCGAAGGAACCTGCTCCGTGCCGGCGGCGTCCTCGCCGCGTCGGCGGCGGCGGGGTCGGCCGTCACGAAGTCGGCGTCCGCCGCCATCCGGGCGGCCGGCTCCACCCCTGACTGGCAGGGGCTGCGCGCGGCGATCAGCGGCGATGTCGTCCTGCCCGGCGACGCCTCGTACGACACCGCCAAGAAGCTGGCCATCGGCGAGTTCGACAACCTGGCCCCGCGGGGCATCGTGTACGCCGAGAACGCCAAGGACGTCCAGGCGGCCGTACGCTTCGCCCGGGACAACGGCATCAAGCCCCGGGTGCGCAGCGGCGGCCACAACTTCCTCGGCTGGTCCTCCGGAGAGCTGATCCTCGACGTACGCCGCATCAACCATGTCAGCGGCGGCGGCTCCCCGACCGTGCACGTCGGTCCCGGCACCTGGAGCATCGAGGCGCTGAACGCGCTGAAGCCGCACAACCAGCAGCTGGTCACGGGGACCTGCCACGACGTAGCGGTCGGCGGCTTCGTGTCCGGAGGCGGCCTCGGTTTCCAGAGCCGCGGCTTCGGCGTCGGCTCCGACCGGCTCGTCTCCGCCAAGGTGGTGCTCGCCGACGGCCGCCTGGTGACCGCGAGCGAGGTCTCCAACCCCGACCTGTTCTGGGCGCTGCGCGGCAGCGGCGGCGGGAACTTCGGCGTCGTCGTCGACTTCGAGATCCGGCCGATCTCCGCGCCGCGCATGGTGTTCTACGAGCAGACGTGGGACTGGGCGGACGCCGAGAAGTTCCTCACCGTCTGGCAGGAGTGGTACGTCACCACCCCGCGTGAGTCCAACGGCCAGGTCATCGTCATCCAGCCGGACGCGGGCTCCGGAAACCCGCCGGTCATCCTCCAGCAGGGCGCCTACTACGGCACCAAGCAGCAGGCCGACGCCGGGCTCGCACAACTCGCCTCGCTCGTGGGGGCGAAGCCCGCGACCAGCAGGGTCCTCGACCTGGCCTTCGACGAGGGCATGCAGTACGTGTACGGACTCGCCGAGGGCGGCTCCCACCCGCGCACCCAGTGGCAGCGCATGCGGGCCCGCCTGGTCGGCAGGCCGCTCGGCGCGGCCGGCACCGCCGCGGCGCTCAGGGCGTACGAGGCCGAACCGCGCTCCGGGCAGACCCGCTACCTCAGCTTCATGGGCCTCGGCGGAGCCGTCGGCGACCACGCGCCGGGCGACACCGCGTTCGTCCACCGCGACGCGTTCTTCCACGTCGGCTACGGCGTGGCCCTGGGCACCGCCACACCGAGCGAGGAGGAGTCCGGCGCCGCCGTGGACTGGGCCACCAAGGGCTTCACCGTCATCGACCCGCTGTCCGACGGACAGTCGTACATCAACTTCCCCGACCAGTACCTCGGCGGCTGGCAGAACGCCTACTACGGCGCCAACTACGACCGCCTGAAGGCGCTCAAGCGGGCCTACGACCCGTACCGGCTGTTCGACTTCCCGCGCGCCATCGGCAACTGACGGTCCCTCGCATCACCCCATCACAGCCACCTTTCACACATCTTGCGGAAGAAAGGGCGACCCTCCGATGACGGTCACCGACCACGCCAGCAACCGGCCCGGCGAAGCCGCAACGCCGCCGCCCGGATGCCCCATGCACCAGGTGCTGAACTACCCCTTCGGCGAGCCCGAGGCCACCGATCTGCACCCCAAGTACGCCGAGGTGCGCGCCGAGCAGGCCCTCACCCGCGTCAACATGCAGTACGGCGGCGAGGCCTGGCTCGCCACCCGGCACGCCGACATCAAGACCGTCCTCGCCGACCCGCGCTTCAGCCGCGCCGCCACCGTCGGCAAGGACGTGCCGCGAGTGCGCAAGGCGTACGAGGAGCAGAACATCGTCTCCATGGACGACCCCGAGCACGCGCGGCTGCGCAAGCTCGTCGCCAAGGCGTTCACCGTGCGCCGTGTGGAGCAGATACGCCCGCGTGCACAGGAGATCGCCGACGAACTCCTCGACAAGCTGCTCGCGTCCGAGGACAACACCGGCGACCTGGCCGCCCAGTACGCCTGGATGCTGCCGATCACCGTGATCTGCGAGATGCTCGCCGTGCCACTGGAGGACCACTACAAGTTCCGCGGCTGGATCGACACCTGGCTGACGATCGGCAACGAGCACACGCTCGAGGAGATGAACGAGGCACGCTTCGAGAAGCTGCCCGAGTACATGTCCTCACTGATCGCCCAGCGGCGCGCCCGGCCCGGCGACGACCTGCTGTCCGCGCTCGTCGCCGCCCGCGACGAGGAGGACCGGCTCAGCGAGGAAGAGCTGATCACGATGTCGATCGCGCTCCTCGCGACCGGCCACCACACCACCGCGAACCAGCTCGCCAACCACCTCTACATCCTGCTGAGCCGGCGCGAGGAGTGGGAGCGCCTGGTCGCCGCGCCGGAGCTGCTGCCCACCGCCATCGAGGAACTGCTGCGTGTCACCCCGCTCAGCCCGTACTCGGAGAACACCCGTATCGCCGTCGAGGACATCGAGATCGGCGGACAGCTGGTGAAGGCCGGAGAGGCCGTCATGGTCTTCCCCGCGGTCGCCAACCGCGACCCGCGCGTCTTCGAACGCCCCGAGGAGCTCGACCTCACCCGCGGCCACAACCCGCACATCGCCTTCGGCCACGGCATCCACCACTGCCTGGGCGCGCCGCTCGCCCGGCTCGAACTCCAGGTCGCGCTCAGCACGTTGCTGCGCCGGGTGCCGGGCCTGGAACTGGCCGTGCCGGCCGCCGAGGTGCCCTGGAAGCGCGACCACGTGGTGCGCGGTGTCGCCGCGCTGCCCGTGCGGTGGTGACCGCCGTGACCTGGCAGATCGAGGTCGACCGGCGCTCCTGCATGGGCGCCGGGCTGTGCAACGGCACGCTGCCGGACCGGTTCCGTCTCGTCGGCGGCAAGGCGCAGCCGGTCGAGTCCAGCATCGAGCCCGACGAGGACGTGCTCGACGCCGCGGACTACTGCCCCTACCGGGCCATCCACATCACCGACCAGGCAACGGGCGAAGCCCTGGTTGCCACGGACTGACCCGGTCCCGGACGGACTCGGGGACGGACAGGAGAACGGCGTGACGATCACGACGACGGAGCGGGGCCGGTCCCCGGGCGACGAGGCGGGCCCCCGCCGCACGGCCGACGGCCAGGACGCGGCGCCGCGCTGGTGGCGGCGTCCCTGGGTGGGTCCGCTGGCACTGGTGGTGGCGGTGTTCCTGGTCATGGGCATCCCGCGCTACCTCACCTTCGACCCGGCCAAGTCCAAGATCCCGCCGAACCCGCAGTACCCCTGGCACTACCCCGTGCTGGTGGTGCACGTGCTGTGCGGCACGGTCGCCATCGTGACCTGCTGTCTGCAGGTGTGGCCGGCGCTGCGCGCGCACTGTCCGAAGGTGCACCGCATCAGCGGACGGCTGTACGTGGCCGCGGGCGTCCTGCCGGGCGGCCTTGCAGGCCTCGCGGTGGCCTACGCGAGCCCGTCTGGTCTGTCGATGCAGATGAGCACCATGACGACGTCGGTGCTGTGGATCGGCACGGCCGTGGCGGGCTTTCGCATGGCGCGGCAGGGCCGCCTCGCCGACCATCGCCGCTGGATGGTGCGCAGCTTCGCGCTCACCTTGTCGATCGTCGTGAGCCGTGTCCTCGGCGTGGTCTACGACCACACGATCCTGCCCCCGCCCCACACCCAGGACGTGGCGACCCTGATCGCCTGGGGCCAGGAACGCGCCGGCCTCGCATCCTGGCCGGGCTGGATCCTGCCGCTGCTCATCGCGGAGTGGTGGCTGATCGAGCGGGGCGCAGGAGCACGCCACCGCGCCCGTGAGGCTCGCCGGAACACCGCGCAGCGTGTGAACGCGGCGAAGGCCGCGAATACCTGAGGGCCGCGAAGCCCGGAGAGGCCGAAGCCCGCGCTGCGGGCTCCGGCCTCTTGGGCCTGGCGCCCTCTCAGACCTGGCGGGCTGTCGGCCTGCCGGGCTTTGGGGCGCGTCCCGCGGCTGTGTGGCCTGGCGGCCTGGCGGCCTGGCGGCCTGGCGGCCTGGCGGCCTGGCGGCCTGTGGCCGGCGGCCTGCGGCCTGGTGGCCTGGTGGCCTGCGGCTTGGCGGCTTGGCGGCTTGGCGGCTTGGCGGCCTGCGGCCTGGCGGCCTGCGGCTGCGGCCTGGCGGGCTTTGTGGTTGGTGTCGCGCGGCTGTGTGGCTCTCAGACCTGCGGCTTGTGGTCCCCCGGGCCTGCGGCCTGCGGCCTGTGGTCTGGTGGTCTGGCGGCTTGCGGCCCCCGGGTCTGCGGCCCCCGGGTCTGCGGCCCCGGGCTTGCGGCCCCGGGCTTGCGGCCCCGGGCTTGCGGCCTGGCGGCTTGTGGCTCGTGGCTGCGTGGTTCTGGTCAGCTCGGAGGCCTGGCACTGCGGGACTGTCGGCCTCGTGAGTACAACGCTGGGGCCGCCTCCCGGAACGAACGGGAGGCGGCCCCAAGATGTGGGCGTACGGACGTCAGCAGGTGAGTCGCTCTCGGACGCCCTGTTCCGCCGATGACTTGATCGCGTCCAGCAAGCGGTGCGTGCGGGCCGCCGTCGAGAAGTCCGGTGCGAACGGGGCGCCCGTGCGGATCGCCGTCGCCAGGTCCGTGTACACCTGGGCTACGTTGCTCACCGGGGACGGGGGACCCGGCAGCAGGGGGCGGTAGGTGTCGGGGACGGGGACCTCCACCGCGGGCGAGCCGTTTGCCGTCGCGTGCGTCAGCGTGAACTGCGGGCCGACCAGCGAGTCGTCCGAGGAGACCAGGACGAGGCGTCCCGCCCGCCCGTGCACCTCGATGCGGAAGCCGTCACCGCGTGGCCCGCCCGTCATGAAGTGCGCCGACGCCGCCGCACCGGACTCCAGCAGCCCGCCCGCCACGATCTGGTCGGGCGACGTCACCTCGATCTCCCGGCCCGTCTCCTCCATCGTGATGCGGTCGATCCGCGTCGTCAGCGTCGCCGACACCTCGGTGAAGTTCCCGACGGCGTACTGGAACATGTCCAGCGAGTGGCCGCCCACCACCGCCACGTGGTTGACGCCCTTGGTCTTGTCGAACAGCGCCGCATACCGCTGAGACCACACCTCGGGCGTGGACAGCGAGTACAGCAGGGAGGCCGAGAGGACCTCGCCGATCAGGCCCTGCGCCAGCAGGTCCCGCAGCAGTCGTACGGCCGGATGGTGCCTGCTCTGCAGACCCACCGCGTGCTGCACGCCGGCCGCCCGCGCCGCCGTCTCGAACCGCTGTGCGGTCGGCGCGTCCAGGGCCAGCGGCCACTCGCTGTACACGTGCTTGCCCGCCGCGATCGCCGCCTCCACCAGGCCGTCACGCTGCGGCAGTTGGACGGCGATCGTGACAAGGTCGACGTCCGGGTCGGCCATCAGGGCGCGGGCGTCGGCGTAGGCGTTCCGGGCGCCCCACACCCCGGCCGCCGCCCGCGCCGACTCCTCACTGGTGCCGGCGACCGCGGTGACCTCGAAGTCGTCGAGCGCCGACAGCGCCGGCAGATGGATGCCACGGCCCCACCCCCGCTCGGCGTGTGCGCCGACGACTCCCACTCGGATCCTGTCCGCCACGGTTGATACCTCTCGTTCAGTGTTCGGTGCGTTCGGTGCGTTCGGTGCGTTCGGTGCGTTCGGTGCGTTCAGTGCGTGGCTACTGTGCTTCGTTGAGAACCTGGCATACGCGTCGGAGCGTGACCGGGAAATGCCGATCCCGGTCACGCTCCGACCCAGTGACGTGACGTCAGGACGTCGTCGCCGTCCCGGCGGGAGCACCCGCGGCCGGTGCGTCCGCCACGGCCTCCGTCCCGGCGGGCGCCGGCTGCTTCGCGTCCCTGAGTACGAAGAACGTCACGAACCACGCCACGAACACGAACGCGGCCGCGCACAGGAACGCCAGGCTGTACCCGTCGCGCAGCGCCTGCACCTCGGGCCTTCCCTGGCCGAGGAGCGAGTTGCTGTGCGACGTGGCGACCGTCGCGAGGACCGCGAGGCCGACCGCCGCGCCCGCCTGCTGGGCGGTGTTGTTCAGACCGGAGGCCAGACCCGCGTCCTCGGGCTGTGCGCCCGACATGGCCCGCATGATGACCGACGGGACGGTCAGACCCATGCCGAGGCCCTGGATGACCAGCGTCGGCGCGATGTCGATCCAGTATTTGCCGTCGACGGGGGCCCGGCTGAGCCACACCAGACCGACACCGAGGAACAGCAGACCGGTCAGCAGCACCCGGCGGGTGCCGTAGCGCGCGGTGAGCTTCGCCGTGAAGAACAGCGACATCGTGCCGATCACCAGCGGGGCAGGCAGGAAGGCGAGGCCGGTCTGCATCGAGTCGAAGCCCAGCACCCGCTGGAGGTAGAGGGCGTTGAGGAACTGGAAGCCGAAACCGGCCGAGAAGACCAGCACCACCGCGATGTTGGCGCCGACGATCTCCCGGCTGCGGAAGATCCGCAGCGCGAGCAGCGGACGCCGGGCCGTGGCCTGCCGCCAGACGAACGCCGCGAGCAGCAGCACCGACACCAGGCCGTACAGGGACAGCTGCCCGGCGCTGAACTTGTCCTCGGACACCTGCGAGATGGTGAACACGCCCAGCGACAGACCGGCCGTGACCAGGACCGCGCCGATCGCGTCGGCGCCCGCCCTCAGGCCGAGACCCGGGTGCTCGGCCAGCAGCTTCAGGCCCGCGAGGAGGGTGACCGCGCCGATCGGCAGGTTGATCAGGAACACCCAGTGCCAGCCGAACGTGTCGGTGATGACGCCGCCCGCGATCAGGCCGAGCGCACCGCCGCCCGCGGACACGAAGCTGTAGATGCCCATCGCCTTGGCCTGCTCGTTCGGCTCCGGGAACAGGCCGACGATCATTCCGAGCACCACGGCGGACGCCAGCGCGGCGCCGACGCCCTGCAGGAACCGGCCCGCGATCAGCATCTCGGGACTGCCCGCGACACCGCACACCAGCGAGGCGGCGGTGAAGGTGACCAGACCGCTGAGGAACACCTTCTTCGTGCCGATCAGATCGCCGAGCCGGCCCGACAGCAGCAGCAGTCCGGCGAAGGCGATGAGGTAGGAGTTCACCACCCAGGACAGGCCGCTCTGGGAGAAGCCGAGCCCGTTCTGGATGGTCGGAAGAGCGACCGTGACGATCGTCCCGTCAAGGATGATCATCAACTGCATCGCGCAGAGGATGGTGAGCGCGAGGCCGCGCGAGGCGGCCTGTGCTTTCGGGGGGGTCATCACTCACTTCTTTCGTCGTCACATCGTGATCAGGTCTCGGACCGAGGGCTCACCGCCGGCGCGCCTTCACTCGCGCCCGCGCGTGGATCAAGTACGCCACGCCGGGGGCCACCGTCCGGCAACCGCGCGGTAATCGCGCAGGTCGGAGGGGGTTCGCGGGGGATCTCACGCGGGCTCCAGGGCGGGCTGGAGGGCGTGGTGCAACGCGTCCACGAGCTCACCGGCCGCGGCCGCGTCGCCCGCCGCCCCGTACACGTATGTGTCGGGCCGTACGAGCACGCTGCGGGCCGCAATGCCATCGAGGTAGGCGCGGAAGCCGCCCTCGACGTCGACCACGCTGCCCGCGGGGGCCGCCGTCGGGTCGGTGCCGGCGGGCAACAGCCGTACGAGGCGGGCCCCGAGCGACTCCAGGAACGTCAATTGCCCGCTGTCGAGCACCTGTTGGGGGTCGTCGAGGGACGCGAAGACGAAACCGCGGCCCACGACCTCGTCGAACAGGTCCTCCACCGAGCCGGTCGCGACCCGCGGCTGAGGCATCTGGTCGCCCGCACCGCGCCGCCTGCGGCCCTTCTCGTCGCGCCACACCAGGCCCTTGGTGAGCGGCTGGAACGGCGACTGCTGCGGCCGCGCCAGTTTGCGCTCGCGGGCCGCGATCATCACCGCGTCCCGGTCGGCGGCGGCCTTGGGGTCGGTCTGGCAGATCACCTTGCCGAGGTTCACCGACATCCCGATGGCGTGCTGCACATGCGCCCGCCGCTCCTCGGCGTACGTGTCCAGCAGCGCGTCGTCGGCCCGCCCGGCGAGCACCAGGTCCAGTTTCCAGGCGAGGTTGGTGACGTCACGGAACCCGGAACTCATGCCCTGGCCCGCGAACGGCGGCATCAGATGCGCCGCGTCACCGGCGATCAACAGCCGCCCCGAGCGCCACTGCCTGGCGGTCGCGGCCTGGAACGTGTACACCGCGTGCCGCTCCATCAACCCGTCGTCCGGGGTGATCCCGCACTGCCCGAGCAGCCGCCACGCCGTCTCGCGGTTGTCCATGTCCGCGCTGCGTTCGCCGGGCAGCAGCATGAACTCCCAGCGCCGGTGCCCCGGGCCCGCCGACACCTGGGTGCGCGGCCGGGCCGGATCGCAGATCTGCAGGTTGTTCGGCACGAACTCGCGCCGGTCGTGGAGCACCAGGTCGCAGATCAGCCACTCGTGGTGGAAGCCCAGATCGTCGAAGTCGGAGCCGATCGCGCGGCGCACAAAGCTGTTCGCGCCGTCACAGCCGACGACCCACCGGCCGCGCAGCCGCCGCCGCACACCGTCGTCGCCCGCCACGTCGAGTACGGCCCCGTCGTCGGTCCCCGACAGTTCCACGGCCTCGTATCCCCGCAGGACGGTGAGGTTCGGCAATTGCTTGCCGTACGCGATCAGCGCCTCCTCCAGGCCCGGCTGGTACATGGAGGTCGACTCCGGCCAGCCGTTGCGCCCGTGCACCTCGGCGGCGTCGATGTAGAGCAGGTCACGGCCCTCGCCGTTGCGCCACATGTAGTCGCCGGACGGCTCGCCGACCGCCGCCAGGTGGTCCGCGACCCCGGCCGCGGCCAGGATGCGGGCTGCCTCGCCGTCGAACGCCACCGCGCGGGGCATCGTGTACGGCCTCGGGTGCCGCTCCACGGCGATCACGCGCCGGCCGCGCCGCGCCATCAGGTTCGCCAGCACCTGGCCCACGGGCCCGTACCCGACGATCAGCAGGTCCGCCACGTCGTCGGGCCACCAGTGGTGGCCGGCAGCCGTTGCCGTCATCGTGTTGCCCTCCCCTCAGGCGGCCGCGGACGGGGCCCGCAGCAGGATGTCGTCGAGTACGGCGTCGAAGTCGTCCTTCTTGACCAGGACCCGCACCCGTTCACGGCCGTCCTCGACGATCAGCAGACGGCGGCCGGTCAGCGTCATCTGACCGTTCTCCAGGGCCCGTCCGCGGATGTACGTCACATGGGCGGCGAGCATCTCCGCATACGCGTCGAGGGCCGGGTTGTCGGCGTCCAGCCACTCGGAGAACTTGCGCGGCCTGAGCAGGAAGCGGTGGATGACGCCCCATTCGCCGTCGCGCGGCCGGCGCTCGAGGTAGTGGAAGCTGTCGTCGCCCTCCAGGACCCGGAACTCGGTCCCGTACTGCTCCTGGGGTTCCTCCGACACCCGCACCGGCTCGATCAGCGACGGGCCCGAGTAGCCGACGTCCGCCAGATACCACTCGCCGTCGATCCGCACGCCGTTGAACAGGTGCTCCATCTCCGGCCCGTACGAGCCGTCCGGCCCGCGCACCCCGGCGGAGAACACGACAACCTCGAACCCGAGCCGGGTCAGCAGGGCACGGAACAGTCCGTTGAGCTCGTAGCAGACCCCGCCGCGCCCGCCGACGATCACCTCTTTGTAGACGGCGTCGACGTCGATATCCACGCCCGCCCAAATCGCCGTGCCCCGCGCCTCGTTGAGGAAGTTGTCGAACGGCACGGTCATCAGGTGACTCTTGTGCAGCCGTCGTAGCGTCTCCAGAGTGGGGGCCGGCCGGGGGCCGCTGTGGCCGAGCTTTGCCAGATAGTGGTCGATGTCGAACATCGCTTGATTCGTTCCCTTCGCGGTGTGGTCGGGTTCGGTCGGCGGGGCTCAGGCGTGCTCGGCGGCCGGCACGGCCACCTCGCCGAGCAGGTACTCGGCGAGCAGCCCGGGTGTGGGCTGGTCGAACAGGAGCATCACCGGCAGCTCGGTGCCGATGGCGGTGGCGAGCCGGTTGCGCAGCTCGACCGCCGTCAGCGAGTTGAAGCCGATGTCGAAGAACGCCTCGTCGTCGTCGATCGCGTCGGCGTCGGCGTGCCCGAGGACGGCGGCGGTCTCGGCACGCACCAGGTCGAGGAGCGCCTGGGCACGCTCGTCGGCGTCCAGCGCGGCAAGGCGTTCGATGAAGGTCTCCTGGTCCTGTACGTCGGTGGCCATGTCGCTCTCCTGGTAGAGGGTTTCGAGATCGTCGGGTGCCGGGCCCGAGGGCCGGCGCTGCTCCAGCCAGTAGTGGCGGTGCTGGAAGGCGTAGGTGGGAAGGGCCGCGGCCACCCCCGCGTCGAGACCGGAGGAGTGGCCGAGCAGACCGCGCCAGTCGACGTCCACGCCGCGCACGTACAGCTCGGCGAGCGAGGTCGCGAACCGCTCGGGCCCGCCGTCGTTGCGCCGCAGCGTCCCCACGACGACGGACGGCGACCCGGGCCGTCCCTCGACGGTCTCGCGTATCGCCGTGGTCAGGACGGGGTGGGCGCTGATCTCGACGAAGGTGCGGTGGTTGTCGTGGATGAGGGCTTGGATGGATTGGGCGAAGCGGACTTGGTGGCGGAGGTTGTCGTACCAGTAGGTGGCGTTGAGGGGGGTGGTGTGGTCGAGCCAGGCCGCTTTGTAGGTGGAGTACATGGGGATCTGGGGTGGCTGGGGTTGCAGTCCGTCCAGGAGGTGGGCGAGTTGGGTTTGGATGTGTTCGACGTGGGTGGTGTGGGAGGCGTAGTCGACGGGGATTTTGCGGGCGCGGATGCCTTGTTGGTTTGCGGTTTCGTGGAGGT
>NZ_JBEOZU010000082.1:0-42142 GCF_040298185.1 Streptomyces sp. NPDC001634
CCGCGCGACCCGCACGCCGCTGGTGCGCCACGGCGAACGCACGGGCCTGGCCGACCTGGTCCCGCCCGCCGAGGCCGAGGTCCACGCCCGTACCCTTCTCGCCCCGCTCGGCGCGAACCCCGCACTGACCGAGACCCTGCGCACCTGGCTCTCCCTGCACGGCAGTTGGGACCGGACAGCCGTGGCCCTGACCGTCCACCGCAACACGGTGCGGCAGCGGATCGCCCGCTGCGCGGCGCTGCTGGACGCGGACCTGGACGACCCGGACGTCCGTATGGAGCTGTGGTTCGCACTGAAGCGGACGGAACAGGACTGAGGCGCAGGCCCCGCACCCCCACGCATCCGCCGCCCACGGACGGCCGCGGCTGCGAGTGACGAACGTCCCACGCTGCGAAACGACGGCTGCCCGAGGGGGGCGCCCCGGCAAAATGGGTGCCATGCCGATACCCGGGATCCCCAGCCGCACCGAGCTCGTCGACCACCTCGTACGGACTCGTATCGCAGGCGACGTCGCCACGCCCCGCGAGAACAACCTCTCCCACTACCGCAAGCTCGCCAACGGCGACCGCAACTACTGGCTGGGCCTGGAACTCGGCGACCGCTGGAGCGACGAGCAGGACGTCCTCGCGGTGATGGCGGAGCGCTGCGGCGTCAGCGACGACCCCGGGTACCGCTACGGCCAGGACACCATCGACCCGGAGCTGACGGTCGACGCCCTGGAGCGCATGGCGGCCCGCCTGCGCAAGGCCGCCGACGGCGAACAGCGCGTCCTGTTCGCGACCGGGCACCCCGGCGGACTCCTCGACGTGCACCGGGCCACCGCCGCCGCCCTGCGCGCCGTCGGCTGCGAGATCGTCGTCATCCCGGACGGCCTGCAGACGGACGAGGGGTACGTCATGCAGTTCGCCGACGTGGCCGTCCTGGAGCACGGTGCCACCCTCTGGCACACGCACTCCGGCGAGCCGATGCGCGCGATCCTTCGGGGCCTGGAGGGCCAGGGCCGCCCCCTGCCCGACCTGGTGGTCGCCGACCATGGCTGGGCGGGCTGCGCGGGACAGCTCGGCATCGACTCCGTCGGGTACGCCGACTGCAACGATCCGGCGCTCTTCCTCGCCGAGGCCGAGGGCACCGTCCAGGTGACGGTGCCCCTCGACGACCATGTCACGAGCCCGCGGTTCTACGACCCGCTGACGGCGTACCTGCTGAACGCGGCGGGGCTGACGGACGGCGACTGAGACCCGTCAGCGGGGGACGCGGACCACGCCCTCCTGGATCACCGAGATGGCCAGACGTCCGTCCTGCGTGTAGATCCGGGCCTGGCCGAGCCCGCGTCCGCCGTACGCCGACGGGGACTCCTGGTCGTACAGGAGCCACTCGTCGGCGCGGAACGGCCGGTGGAACCACATCGCGTGGTCCAGCGAGGCCCCGACGACGTCGCCGACGGCCCAGCCGCCGCGCCCGTGCGCGAGCAGGACGGAGTCGAGGAGCGTCATGTCGGTGATGTACGTGGCGAGGGCGGCGTGCAGCTGGGGGTCCCCCCAGACGGAGTCCGGGGGAGGATCGTCGTCGAGCTTGCCGTTGGTGCGGAACCACACCTGGGAGTGCGGCTCGCGCGGCTCGCCGAACTTCCCGTACGGCGGCTCGTCGACGTACCGCAGGTCGACCGCCTCGCGCGCCTCCAGGAACCGCTCCACCACGTCGGGCGCGAGGTGGCCGTAAGCCCGCAGCCGCTCCTGGGAGGTGGGCAGCGTCTCCGGGTCGGGCGCGGGCGGCATCGGGGCCTGGTGGTCGAGGCCGTCCTCGTACCTCTGGAAGGACGCGGACAGGCCGAAGATCGGCTTGCCGTGCTGGACCGCGACGACCCGGCGCGTGGTGAAGGAGCGGCCGTCGCGGATGCGGTCGACGTTGTAGACGATGGGCGCGCCCGGGTCGCCGAGACGCAGGAAGTATGCGTGCAGCGAATGGGCCAACCGGTCCTCGGGGACCGTACGCCCGGCGGCGACCAGCGCCTGGGCCGCCACCTGTCCGCCGAAGACGCGCGGGACGACGGCGGAGCGGGACTGGCCACGAAAGATGTTCTCCTCGATCTGCTCGAGGTCGAGCAGATCGAGGAGATCCTGGAGTGCCTGGCTCATGGAGTCAGTTGTATCCGCCAGTAATTGCGTTCGGCTTACAGGCCCATGTCCTTCGCGATGATCGACTTCATGATCTCGCTGGTGCCGCCGTAGATGCGGTTGACGCGGTTGTCCGCGTACAGGCGGGCGATCGGGTACTCGTTCATGAAGCCGTAGCCGCCGTGCAGCTGGAGGCAGCGGTCGATCACGCGGTGGGCGACCTCGGTGCAGAACAGCTTGGCGCTGGCGGCCTCGGCGGGGGTCAGCTCACCGGCGTCGAGGGCCTCGGTCGCGCGGTCGGCGACGGCCTCGGCCGCGTCCACCTCGGCCTGGCAGGCGGCCAGCTCGAACTTGGTGTTCTGGAAGGACGCGACGGTCTGGCCGAAGACGGTGCGCTGCTGGACGTACTCCTTGGCGAACCGGACGGCGGCCTTGGCCTGCGCGTATGCGCCGAAGGCGATGCCCCAGCGCTCGGAGGCCAGGTTGTGGCCGAGGTAGTAGAAGCCCTTGTTCTCCTCGCCGAGGAGGTCCTCGACGGGCACCTTGACGTCGACGAACGCCAGCTCGGCGGTGTCGGAGGTCTTCAGACCGAGCTTGTCGAGCTTGCGGCCGACGGAGTAGCCCTCGGCCTTGGTGTCCACGACGAAGAGGGAGATGCCGTGCCGGCGGTCCTCGGGGGTGGGCGCGGAGGTGCGGGCACAGACGATCATGCGGTCGGCGTGGACACCGCCGGTGATGAAGGTCTTGGCCCCATTGAGGACGTAGTGCGTGCCGTCCTCGGAGAGCTTGGCGGTGGTCTTCATGCCCGCGAGGTCGGAGCCGGTGCCCGGCTCGGTCATCGCGATGGCCCACATCTCCTCACCGGAGACGAACTTCGGCAGATAGCGCTTCTTCTGCTCATCGGTGGCGAGCAGCTTGATGTACGGCAGGCCGAGCAGGACGTGCACGCCGGAGCCGCCGAAGGAGACGCCCGCGCGGGCGGTCTCCTCATACAGGACGGCCTCGAACTTGTACGAGTCGATGCCGGCGCCGCCGTACTCCTCGTCGACACGGATGCCGAAGACACCGAGCTCGGCGAGCTTGTAGTAGAAGTCGCGCGGCGCCTGGCCCGCGGCGAACCACTCGTCGTAGACGGGGACGACCTCGGCCTCGATGAAGGCCCGGATGGTCTCCCGGAACGCCTCATGATCCTCGTTGAACACCGTACGGCGCACCGCCGCCACCCTTCTGTGCGCCTAAACCGGCGCCGCTCTCGCGTACGTGGTTGCTCGCCGTGGGGGTTCCTCAATTGATGGTTGCGGCCCCATGGCTAAGCGCTTGCTCAGACAGAACCGTACCGGCGAGTACGGACAACCGTCCAGGGGAGTGGCCCCGTAACGCTCGTCACGCTTGCGGAGCAGCCGGCTCAGTCCGGCCCGGCCGCCGCGAACGCCCCTCTGGCCATCCGGTGCAACAGCTCCGCCGTCGCCCCTCGCCCCGGCAGCGACCCCGGCCGCCCCAGATGCGGTGTCGAGTTGAGCAGCCCGAAGACCGAGTGCACCGCGGAGCGGGCGGTCGGCTCGGTCAGGTCCGGATACACCTCGCGGACGATCTCCACCCACAGCTCGACGTACTGCCGCTGCAGCTGCCGTACGAGCTTGCGGTCGCTGTCCCGGAGGCGGTCCAGCTCCCGGTCGTGCAGGGTGATCAGGGGACGGTCGTCGAGCGCGAAGTCGATGTGCCCCTCGATCAGTGAGTCGAGGACCACCTCGGGGTTCCGCCCCGCCGGCCCCCCGTCGGCCTCGGCGACCCGCCGCCTGGCCCCGGTCAGCAGCTGCCCGCTGATCCCCACGAGCAGCTCGGCGAGCATCGCGTCCTTGCCCGCGAAGTGCCGGTACAGACCGGGTCCGCTGATGCCGACCGCAGCTCCTATCTCGTCGACCCCGACGCCATGGAAGCCGCGCTCGGCGAACAGCCGCGCGGCCTCCTTGAGGATCTGCTCGCGACGGGTGGGGGCGTCGGTTCTGGTGGCCATGGAAACAATTCTAGACAGGGAGGTTAGCGGTCGTTAACCTGAAGGAAATGCGTTAACGCTCATTAACAAGGTGAGGGGACCGCAGGATGCACGAGGCACCCGAGCTGACGAGCGCGGCAGATCCCGCGTCGGAGGCCTGGCGGGCCAATGAGGCGGCGCACCGCGGGCTGGTCGAGGAGCTGCGCGGCAAGCTCGCCGCGGCCCGGCTGGGCGGCGGCGAGAAGGCCCGCGCGCGCCACACCGCGCGCGGCAAGCTGCTGCCGCGCGACCGTGTGGACACCCTGCTGGATCCGGGGTCGCCCTTCCTGGAGCTGGCCCCGCTGGCGGCCGACGGAATGTACGACGGGCAGGCACCGGCCGCGGGGGTGATCGCGGGCGTCGGGCGGATCAGCGGGCGCGAGTGCGTGATCGTCGCCAATGACGCCACGGTCAAGGGCGGCACGTACTACCCGATGACGGTGAAGAAGCACCTTCGGGCGCAGGAGGTGGCGCTGGAGAACCGCCTGCCCTGTGTCTACCTCGTCGACTCCGGGGGCGCCTTCCTGCCCATGCAGGACGAGGTCTTCCCCGACCGCGAGCACTTCGGGCGGATCTTCTACAACCAGGCGCGGATGTCGGGTGCGGGCATCCCCCAGATCGCGGCCGTCCTCGGCTCCTGCACGGCGGGCGGGGCGTACGTCCCGGCGATGAGCGACGAGGCCGTGATCGTCCGCAACCAGGGCACGATCTTCCTGGGCGGCCCGCCCCTGGTGAAGGCGGCCACCGGCGAGGTGGTGACCGCCGAGGAGCTGGGCGGCGGCGAGGTCCACGCGCGCGTTTCGGGTGTCACGGACCACCTCGCGGAGGACGACGCGCACGCGCTGCGCATCGTGAGGACCATCGTCTCTACGCTCCCCGCGCGCGGGGAGCTGCCCTGGGAGGTGACCCAGGCGCTCGACCCGAAGGCGGACCCGTTCGGGCTGTACGGCGCGGTGCCGGTCGACTCCCGCACCCCCTATGACGTACGCGAGGTCATCGCGCGCGTGGTGGACGGCTCACGGTTCGCCGAGTTCAAGGCGGAGTTCGGGCAGACCCTCGTCACCGGCTTCGCCCGGATCCACGGCCACCCGGTCGGGATCGTCGCCAACAACGGCATCCTTTTCTCCGAGTCCGCCCAGAAGGGCGCCCACTTCATCGAACTGTGCGACCAGCGCGGCATCCCACTGGTGTTCCTGCAGAACATCTCCGGCTTCATGGTGGGACGGGACTACGAGGCGGGCGGCATCGCCAAGCACGGCGCCAAGATGGTCACGGCGGTCGCCTGCACGCGCGTGCCGAAGCTCACGGTCGTCATCGGCGGTTCGTTCGGCGCGGGCAACTACTCGATGTGCGGCCGGGCCTATTCACCGCGCTTCCTGTGGATGTGGCCGAACGCCAAGATCTCGGTGATGGGCGGCGAACAGGCCGCGTCGGTCCTCGCGACCGTCAAGCGCGACCAACTGGAGGCGGCCGGGGAGTCCTGGCCCCTGGAGGAAGAGGACGCCTTCAAGGCCCCGATCCGCGACCAGTACGAGCGCCAGGGCAACGCCTACTACGCGACGGCCCGCCTCTGGGACGACGGTGTGATCGACCCGCTGGAGACCCGGCAGGTGCTGGGCCTGGCCCTGACCGCGTGCGCCAACGCGCCCCTGGGTGAACCCCAGTTCGGCGTCTTCCGGATGTGAGGGGGATCCATGTTTGACACGGTGCTTGTGGCCAACCGGGGCGAGATCGCCGTACGCGTCATCCGTACGCTGCGGTCGCTGGGCGTGCGCTCGGTGGCCGTCTTCTCCGACGCCGACGCGGACGCCCGGCACGTCCGGGAGGCCGACACGGCGGTACGGATCGGGCCGGCGCCGGCGGCCGAGAGCTATCTGTCGGTCGAGCGGCTCCTTGAGGCTGCCGCACGGACCGGCGCCCAGGCGGTCCATCCGGGATACGGCTTCCTCGCGGAGAACGCGGCGTTCGCGCGTGCGTGCGCGGAGGCGGGGCTGGTGTTCATCGGGCCGCCCGCGGAGGCCATCTCGCTCATGGGCGACAAGATCCGCGCCAAGGAGACGGTGCGGGCCGCCGGCGTCCCGGTGGTACCGGGGTCGAACGGCAGCGGGCTGACGGACGCCGAACTGGCCGACGCCGCCGGTGAGATCGGCATGCCGGTGCTGCTGAAGCCGTCGGCGGGCGGCGGCGGCAAGGGCATGCGGCTGGTGCGGGACACCTCGGTGCTGGCCGAGGAGATCGCCGCGGCCCGACGCGAGGCCCGCGCCTCCTTCGGCGACGACACGCTCCTCGTCGAGCGCTGGATCGACCGTCCCCGCCATATCGAGATCCAGGTCCTGGCGGACGCCCACGGGAACGTGGTGCACCTGGGCGAGCGCGAGTGCTCCCTCCAGCGCCGCCACCAGAAGATCATCGAGGAGGCGCCGAGCGTGCTCCTCGACGAGGCCACGCGCGCGGCGATGGGCGAGGCGGCGGTCCAGGCGGCCCGCTCGTGCGGGTACCGGGGCGCGGGCACGGTGGAGTTCATCGTGCCGGGCGGTGACCCCTCGTCGTACTACTTCATGGAGATGAACACCCGCCTCCAGGTGGAGCACCCGGTCACCGAGATGGTCACGGGCCTGGACCTGGTGGAGTGGCAGCTGCGGGTGGCGGCGGGAGAGCCCCTGTCCTTCGGCCAGAAGGACGTCACGCTCACCGGGCACGCGATCGAGGCCCGGATCTGCGCCGAGGACCCGGCCCGCGGCTTCCTCCCCTCCGGCGGCACGGTGCTGTCGCTGCACGAGCCACAGGGTGATGGCGTACGGACTGATTCGGGGCTCTCGGCGGGCGGCGAGGTGGGCAGCCTGTACGACCCGATGCTGTCGAAGGTCATCGCGTACGGCCCGGACAGGGCGACCGCCCTGCGGAAGCTGAGGGCGGCCCTCGCTCGGACGGTCACCCTGGGCGTGCAGACCAACGCCGGTTTCCTGCGCCGTCTGCTGGCCCATCCCGCGGTCGTGGCGGGCGAGTTGGACACAGGGCTGGTGGAGCGGGAGGTGGACGGTCTCGTCTCCGCGGAGGTGCCCGAGGAGGTGTACGAGGCCGCGGCCGCCGTACGTCTCGACGCGCTGAAGCCGCGCGGCGAGGGCTGGACCGACCCGTTCTCGGTGCCGAACGGCTGGCGACTCGGGGGCGAGCCCAAGCCGATCGCCTTCCCCCTGCGGGTGTTCGAGCCGGTGGAGTACGCCCCCCGGGGCACCCACACGGTCACCGACGACCGGGTTTCCGTCGTGCTGGACGGTGTACGCCACACCTTCCACCGCGCCGCCGACTGGCTGGGCCACGACGGCGATGCCTGGCATGTGCGCGACCACGACCCGGTGGCCGCGTCGCTCACGAGAGCCGCGCACTCCGGCACCGAGTCGCTGACCGCGCCCATGCCGGGCACGGTGACCGTCGTGAAGGTGGCCGTGGGGGACGAGGTGGCGGCCGGGCAGAGCCTGCTGGTGGTCGAGGCGATGAAGATGGAGCACGTCATCTCCGCCCCGCACGCCGGAACCGTCGCCGAGCTGGACGTCACCCCCGGCACGACGGTCGCCATGGACCAGGTGCTGGCCGTGATCGCACCGCACGAGGACGACGACGAGGGCGGCCACAAGCACGGCGGCGCGGACGACCGCGAGGACACGGAGGCGGAGGAATGACCGCTCAGCAACTGCCCATGGTCGTACCGTCCGAGGACCTGCCCCCGCGGGTCAGGATCCACGAGGTCGGCGCGCGCGACGGGCTGCAGAACGAGAAGCGCACGGTGCCTACGGAGGTGAAGGCGGACTTCATCCGCCGGCTGGCGGACGCGGGCCTGACGACGATCGAGGCGACCAGCTTCGTCCACCCCAAGTGGGTACCCCAACTGGCCGACGCGGAAGATCTGTTCCCGCTGATCAGCGAACTGCCGGTGGCGCTGCCGGTGCTGGTCCCGAACGAACGCGGCCTGGACCGCGCCCTCGCGCTGGGCGCCCGCCGGATCGCCGTCTTCGCCAGCGCCACCGAGTCCTTCGCAAAGGCCAACCTCAACCGCACGGTGGACGAGGCCCTGGCGATGTTCGAGCCGGTGGTGGCCCGCGCGAAGGCGGACAAGGTGCACGTCCGCGGCTATCTGTCGATGTGCTTCGGCGACCCCTGGGAGGGCCCGGTGCCGATCCACCAGGTCGTCCGCGTCAGCAAGGCGCTCATGGACATGGGCTGCGACGAGCTGAGCCTGGGTGACACGATCGGGGTGGCGACCCCGGGCCACGTCCTGGACCTGCTGTCCGAGCTGAACGAAGAGCGCGTGCCGACCAGTGCGATCGCCGTGCACTTCCACGACACCTACGGCCAGGCGCTCGCCAACACCCTGGCCGCGCTCCAGCACGGCGTGACGACGATCGACGCCTCCGCGGGCGGCCTCGGCGGCTGCCCGTACGCCAAGTCCGCCACGGGAAATCTCGCCACCGAAGACCTCGTGTGGATGCTTCAGGGCCTCGGTATCGACACCGGGGTCGATCTCGGCCGGCTCACCGCCACGAGCGTGTGGATGGCCGCGCACCTGGACCGGCCCAGCCCGTCCCGAACCGTCCGAGCCCTCTCCCACAAGGAGTGACCCCCATGGACCACCACCTCTCCCCCGAGCTGGAGGAACTCCGGCGTACGGTCGAGGCGTTCGCTCACGACGTCGTTGCGCCCAAGATCGGCGACTTCTACGAGCGCCATGAGTTCCCGTACGAGATCGTCCGCGAGATGGGCCGCATGGGCCTGTTCGGGCTGCCGTTCCCGGAGGAGTACGGCGGCATGGGCGGCGACTATCTGGCACTGGGCCTGGCCCTCGAGGAACTCGCCCGCGTCGACTCGTCCATCGCCATCACCCTGGAGGCGGGCGTCTCCCTGGGCGCCATGCCCGTGTACCGCTTCGGCACGGAAGCGCAGAAGCGGGAGTGGCTGCCGCGGCTGTGCTCGGGCGAGATCCTGGGCGCATTCGGCCTCACGGAACCGGACGCCGGCTCGGACGCGGGCGGAACCCGCACGACGGCCCGCCTCGACCCCTCCACCAACGAATGGGTGATCAACGGCACGAAGTGCTTCATCACCAACTCGGGCACGGACATCACGGGCCTGGTGACGGTCACGGCGGTCACCGGCCGCACGGAGGACGGCCGCCCGCAGATCTCCTCGATCATCGTTCCGTCCGGCACACCGGGCTTCACGGTGGCGGCCCCGTACTCGAAGGTCGGCTGGAACGCATCCGACACCCGTGAACTGTCCTTCGCGGACGTCCGCGTGCCCGCGGAGAACCTCCTGGGCGAAGAGGGCCGCGGCTACGCCCAGTTCCTCCGCATCCTGGACGAGGGCCGCATCGCGATCGCGGCCCTGGCGACGGGCCTGGCCCAGGGCTGTGTGGACGAGTCGCTGAAGTACGCGAAGGAGCGCCAGGCCTTCGGTCGCCCGATCGGCGCGAACCAGGCAATCCAGTTCAAGATCGCCGACATGGAGATGAAGGCCCACACGTCCCGCCTGTCCTGGCGCGACGCGGCCTCCCGCCTGATCTCCGGCGAGCCCTTCAAGAAGGAGGCGGCCCTGGCGAAGCTCTACTCGTCCACGATCGCGGTGGACAACGCCCGCGACGCCACCCAGATCCACGGCGGCTACGGCTTCATGAACGAGTACCCCGTGGCCCGCATGTGGCGCGACTCCAAGATCCTGGAGATCGGGGAGGGTACGAGCGAGGTGCAGCGGATGCTGATCGCCCGGGAGCTGGGGCTGGCGGGCTGAACGGCCCGTAGCGGGAGCCTCGGTACGCTCGGAGCGTGCCGTACGTCAAGATGCGAGCCATCGCCGAGGAGTTGATGGCATACGCGGAGTGCCTGGAAGGGGCCTGGAAGGTCGAGATCGGCCCGTCCGGCCCCTTCCTCGCGATGACGGTCCCTTCGAAGCGTCATCAGGGCACGGTTCGCCGCATCCGCGACCAGCTGAACATGCAACTTCCCACTACCCACCCCGGCTACATCTGCGCGAACGGCCCCGAGATCGAGCATCCGTCGATCGGACGCATGCGGCGTCCGGACGCAGTTGTCATCCCTGAGCACGTACTCGACGAGGAGGGCCTCGCCGTGGACGCAGCGGAGGTGCTGGCGGTCGTCGAGATCGCGTCACCTTCCAACCCGGACAACGACCACGGCGAGAAGCTCACCGAGTACCCGGCCATCGGCATCGCCCACTACATGATCGTCGATCCCCGGACGGGCACCGTTGAGGTGCACTCCGATCCGTGCAAGGACCGCTACACCCGCAAGGGGCCCTACATCTTCGGAGACTCGGTGCCGTTCGGTCCCTGGACGGTGGAAACGTCTGCCTTCCGCCGGTACGGCAAGGCCGGAAACGGCACGAGCTGACGGTCGGCGACAGGCTACCGAGCGATCTCTCCGACAAAGGCCTGCCACGCCCCGACGGACACCGTGATCACCGGCCCGTCGGGGTTCTTGCTGTCCCGCACGGGCACGACACCGGGGAAGCCGTCGGCGACCTCGATGCACTCGCCGCCGTCCGCGTTGCTGTACGAGGACTTGCGCCAGCGGGCGGAACGCAGATCACGCGTGCTGTTCATGGTGTGTAGTCCTCCGCGAGTCGGCCAATGAAGGCGAGGGTCGCCTCCGGGGACATGGCGGCGGCCCTGGCCAGATCGTAAGACCTGGCGTTGTTCGTGACCACGGCCGGATCCTCGATCAACTGCCCTGAGTAGGCGCTCTCGGTGTACACCACGGGCGGCTCCTCGGCGAAGCTCATGAGCGTCATCGAGCCGTACAGGAGCGGATTCAGCCCACCCGAGAACGGCATGACCTGAACGATCGCCTGGTGGCTCCGGGACACATCGGCAATGTGCTCCAACTGCCCGCGCATCACCTTGTCCCCACCGACCGGCACCCGCAGCGCGGCCTCATGGATGACGAACCACAGCTCGGGATCGACCGGGTCCTTCAGCAGCGCACGCGCCCGCTCCTGCCGCGCGGCGACATGCTGTTCGATCAGTTCCTGGTCGACCAGCGGCCGCGCGGAGCGGATGAGAGCCCGGGTGTAGGCCTCGGTCTGCAGCAGGCCCGGCACCACCATGGTGGCGAAGTGACAGATCGTCTTCGCCCGCCGCTCCAACTCGGCCGCCGCCGCGAAGTAGTCTGCGTACTTCGACGCTTTGAGGATCGCCTCACACAACCGCCGGAAGAACCCGTCCGCCTTCAGCACGGCGTCGATCCGCTCGGACAGGTCCAACTGCGGCCTGCGGATGGCGATCTCGATCTGCCCGATATACGGCCCCGAGCAGTACACCAACTCCCCGAGCCCGCCCTGGGTCAACCCGGCGTCCTCCCGCCGCCTGCGTAGCTCCGCGCCGTAGAACTCCGCCATGGAGGCGGGGTCCAGATGCTTCGGCTGAGACATGCTGCCCCTCCTTCTCCGGCCCCGACATCGTCGTCAGAACCGACCACCCAAGCCTAGTCACCACGAGCAGCGACACCGACACAGAACGTAATATTGCTGCGCCGTCAGGACGTCACGTACCCACCGGGCTACCGCTCGGGCTCGCCGCTTCCCCGGCCTGTGAACCCCGCACGCTCCGCGTGCAGTTCGGAACGGAGGAATTCGAGGAGGCGGCCGGTCCAGTTCCGGCCGCGTCCGCCGTTGTCGCCCCAGAAGCCGGAGTCGGAGTCGTCGTAGATGAGTGTCGCGTCCTCCGTAGCCAGGAGAATCCGCGCCAGGGCCGGGTGCTGGGCGAACTTGGCCCGCAACAGGCCGGTCATCACAGCCGTACGGGCCTGCTCCCAGCCTTCGCGTCGGGAGGCGCCGACGGCCAGCTTCCGGGCGGCCGACGCGCTGCCGACTCCCGCGATCGCGGCCCGGGCGTCCGGGTCGGCAGTCGAGAGGGCCCAATATGCGTGGGCGGCGGAGGGGTAAGTGACACCGTCGACGTCTATCGGTGCCGGATAGTCGTTGCGAAGCGCCTTCGTGCCCGGATCGTCCGACGGTTTCATTGGATAGCTCTGGTAGAGGTGGATCGCAGGGGCGACCGGAGTCGCAGGTCCGTCCGCGGGGACCCGCGAAGACCGCTCGGCCATCCACTTCGCCCGGTCCTCGAAATAGGCGACCGCCTCGTCGTACGCCTCCTGGGTGACCGCTTCGTCCGGCCAGGCCTTCAGGTAACCGCCCGGACCGGCCACCAGGACTTGGAGCGGCCAGTCCTTGCGGTCCATGTCGCCAAGCGCATAGCGGCGCTGCGTTTCGGGGATGGCAAGGTAGGCGGCGCGAGCCGCGGTCCGTTTTTCCTCGGTCCGGTCGGCGAGGAATTCGTCGACAGCGGCCAGGCAACGCCCCGTTGAATCCGGGCGCCCGTTGAGCTGGTCAATGGTGTCGCGTACCTCGGCGAGAAGCAGCTCGGGGGTGAGCCAGGTGCGCGGCTCGCTGAACTTCCAGCCGGCCAGCTCGTGGCCGGATGCCCTAGCGCCGTCCGGGAGTTCGGTGGCGACCCAGCCGCTGCGCAGCTTTTCCTCGAACTCCTCGAGGGTGACCAGGCCCCAGCAGTTGACGAGTCCGTCCGCGTAGATGAACAAGTCGGTCAGGAAGTAGTCGCCGTTGCGGATGAAGGCATGCCGCCAGGTTCCGGGTACGCGTATGCCGTCCGCCATGCGGTAGGTGATCCGTTTGCCGATCATCGCGACATTGTGACGGACCCCTTGGCGGCGCGACGCCCCATTTCGCCCCCCCGGCTCATTCGCGTGCTCCGGGGCCCGAGTCGGTCCCACCCCCTGGACAACTACTAAGGTTAGGCTAACCTACCTTCGAACTTGCCCGGCGGACGCTCCGCCCCGTTCGAAAGCAGTCATACCCATGCCCAACGTCCGTGCCCCCCGCCCCACCCGCCGCGGCATCCTCGCCGCCGCCGGCGCCCTCGGCCTCGGTGCCGCGCTCGCGGCCTGCGGTGACGACAAGGGGAAAGACAGCGGATCGGACAGCAAGGCGACGGCCGCCTCGTCCGGCCCCTGGTCCTTCAAGGACGACCGAGGGCAGACCGCGAAGGCGGACAAGGCACCGTCGGGCATCGTCGCGTTCGTGGGCGTCGCCGCCGCGCTGCACGACTACGGCGTCGAGGTGAAGGGCGTCTTCGGGCCGACGAAGACCAAGGACGGCAAGGCCGACGTCCAGGCCGGAGACCTCGACATCGGCAAGGTCACGATCCTCGGCAACGAGTGGGGCCAGTTCAACATCGAGAAGTACGCGGCCCTCGCTCCCGACCTGCTGGTCAGCACGATGTTCGACGACGCCGGGACGCTCTGGTACGTCCCGGAGGAGTCGAAGAAGAAGATCCTCGCCGTCGGCGCCCCCAGCGTCGGGATCTCCGTCTACGACCGCCAGATGGCCGAGCCGCTGCAGCGCATGCTGGAACTCGCCAGGTCCCTCGGCGCGGACATCACCTCCGCCAAGGTCACCCAGGCCAAGAAGCGGTTCGAGGACGCCGCCGCCCGGCTGCGCGCGGCCACCAAGGCCAAACCCGGTATCAAGGTGCTGGCGGGCTCCGCGAGCCAGGACGTCTTCTACGTCTCCGGCTCCAACCTCTCCATCGACCTGGAGTACTTCAAGGCGCTCGGCGTGAACTTCGTCGAGCCGTCCGCCTCCGCCCTGAAGGCCGGCGGCGGCTGGTTCGAGAACCTGAGCTGGGAGAACGTCGACAAGTACAAGGCCGACGTCATCATGATGGACAACCGCTCCTCGGCCATCCAGCCCGCCGACATCACCGAGGCGACCTGGAAGAAGCTTCCCGCGGTCAAGGCGGGCCAGGTCATCGCCCGCAACCCCGAGCCCATCCTGTCGTACGACAAGTGCGCCCCGCTGCTCGAGGACCTCGCGAAGGCGATCGAGAACGCCAAGAAGGTCAGCTGACCCCAACATTCCTGACCCTCAGGAGCACTCATGACGACGGCCGTAGCCGCCCCGTTCCGTTTCTTCTCCCTCCAGGTCGTACGGACGAGGCGGCTCGGCCCGTCCCTCGTCCGCATCACCTTCGCGGGGGACGACCTGCACGCGTTCCACTCCGACGGGCGCGACCAGAGCCTCTCCCTCTTCCTGCCGCACCCGGGCCAGAGCGAGCCCGCCGTCCCGATCGAACTGGGCGACAGCTGGTGGCAGAGGTGGCGTGAACTCCCGGACGACGTACGGGCGGTGATGCGCTCGTACACGCTCCGGGCCCTGCGACGCGATCCCGACGAGATCGACATCGACTTCGTCCTGCACGGAATCCAGCCGGGTGCGACCGTTCCCGCAGGTCCCGCCTCCCGCTGGGCCTCCCGCGCCACCGCCGGCGACCGGGTCGTCCTCCTCGGCCCGGCGATCGAGGACAACCGCGCGATCCGCTTCCGCCCGCCCGAGGACACCGACCTGGTGGTGATCTGGGCCGATGAGACCGCCGTGCCCGCCGCCTCCGCGATCCTCGAATGGCTGCCCGCGGGCACGCGCGCCCAGGTCTGGCTGGAGGTGGGGCACGCCGCCGACATCCAGGACCTGGTGACCGAGGCCGACGCCGAGATCACCTGGCTCGTGCGCGGCGAGGGGTCCCCCATGGCCCTCGCCGCGCTACGGGACGCCGGACTCCCGGCCGCGCAGGCCCCGTACGTCTGGATCGCGGGCGAGTCCGGGCAGGTGAAGGAGTTGCGCCGGCACTTCGTGGGCGAGCGCGGGATCGACCGCCGCCGGGTCACCTTCGTCGGCTACTGGCGGCACGGGGTGAGCGAGGAGCAGCTGCGCGAACAGGGGTGACGGCGGTCACGGGAGGGGCGAAGTCGACACGAGCTCAATTTAGGTTAGGCTAACCTAAGTTGAACCTGGCGACTCCGCCCCTCTCCCGTCCCGCACGGACTGCCCCCACCGGAGGACCCCCGCATGCGCTCGCACCTGCTCAATGACCTGACCGCGGAGCAGTACCGCCGCTCCGTGACCGAAGGAGTCGAGCGGGTGGCCGCCAAACTCGCCACCACCGACCGTCCGTTCACCGGCGTCACGGTCGACGCCCTCTCGCCCCGTATCGAGCAGATCGACCTGGACCGCCCGCTGCACGACACCACCGCGGTCCTGGACGAACTCGAGGAGCTCTACCTCCGAGACGCGATCTACTTCCATCACCCGCGCTACCTCGCCCACCTCAACTGCCCGGTCGTCATCCCGGCCGTCCTCGGCGAGGCCGTCCTGTCCGCCGTCAACTCCTCCCTGGACACCTGGGACCAGTCGGCCGGCGGCACCCTCATCGAGCGCAGGCTCATCGACTGGACCGCCCAGCGTATCGGCCTCGGCCCCGCCGCCGACGGCGTGTTCACGTCCGGGGGCACCCAGTCCAACCTCCAGGCGCTGCTGCTCGCCCGCGAGGAATGCAAGTCCGACAGCCTGGCCGAACTGCGGATCTTCGCCTCCGAGGTCAGCCACTTCAGCGTGAAGAAGTCGGCGAAACTGCTCGGCCTGAGCCCCGAGTCGGTGGTCTCGGTCCCCGTCGGCCACGACAAGAGCATGCGGACCGTCGCCCTCGCCCACGAGCTGGAGCGCTGCTCCCGGGACGGTCTGATCCCCATGGCCGTCGTGGCCACCGCCGGCACCACCGACTTCGGCTCCATCGACCCGCTGCCCGAGATCGCGGAGCTGTGCGCGCAGTACGGCGTGTGGATGCATGTGGACGCCGCCTACGGCTGCGGACTGCTCGCCTCGCTGAAGTACCGGGACCGTCTCGCAGGTATCGAGCGCGCCGACTCCGTCACCGTCGACTACCACAAGTCCTTCTTCCAGCCGGTGAGTTCGTCGGCCGTGCTGGTCCGGGACGCCTCGACCCTGCGGCACGCCACCTACCACGCCGAGTACCTCAACCCGCGCCGCATGGTGCAGGAGCGCATCCCCAACCAGGTCGACAAGTCCCTGCAGACCACCCGCCGCTTCGACGCACTCAAGCTGTGGATGACCCTGCGCACGATGGGCGCCGACGGCATCGGCGCGCTCTTCGACGAGGTCTGCGACCTGGCGCAGGAGGGCTGGAAGCTGCTGGCCGCCGACCCGCGCTTCGACGTGGTCGTCGAGCCGACGCTGTCCACGCTCGTCTTCCGCCACATCCCCTCGGCCGTCACCGACCCGGCCGAGATCGACCGCGCCAACCTGTACGCCCGCAAGGCCCTGTTCGCCTCCGGCGACGCGGTGGTCGCGGGCACCAAGGTCGCGGGCCGCCACTACCTGAAGTTCACCCTGCTGAACCCCGAGACCACGACGGACGACATCGCCGCCGTACTCGATCTGATCGCCGGCCACGCCGAGCAGTACCTGGGAGAGTCCCTTGACCGCGCTTCCTGAAGCCACCGACAAGACGTACGACTTCGTGGGGATCGGACTGGGCCCCTTCAACCTCGGCCTCGCCTGCCTCACCGAGCCGATTGCCGAACTCGACGGTGTCTTCCTGGAGTCGAAGCCCACCTTCGCATGGCACTCGGGGATGTTCCTGGAGGGCGCCCACCTCCAGACGCCGTTCATGTCGGACCTGGTCACCCTGGCCGACCCCACGTCCCCCTATTCCTTCCTCAACTACCTCAAGGAACAGGGCAGGCTGTACTCGTTCTACATCCGCGAGAACTTCTACCCGCTGCGCGTCGAGTACGACAACTACTGCCGCTGGGCCGCCGGCAAGCTGACCAGCGTCCGCTTCGGCACGACGGTCAAGGAGGTCATGTACGAGGACGGGGTGTACGTCGTCCGGACGCGGGAGGGTGACACGTACCGGGCCCGTCATCTGGTCCTCGGCACGGGCACCCCGCCCCATGTCCCGGAGGCCTGTGCGGACCTCGACGGCGACGTCGTCCACAACTCCCGCTATCTGGACCACAAGCACCAGCTCCAGACCAAGGAGTCGATCACGCTCGTCGGCAGCGGCCAGTCCGCCGCCGAGATCTACTACGACCTGCTCAGCGAGATCGACGTCCACGGCTACCAGCTGAACTGGGTCACCCGCTCTCCGCGCTTCTTCCCGCTGGAGTACACCAAGCTCACGCTGGAGATGACCTCCCCGGAGTACGTCGACTACTTCCACGCGCTGCCCGAGCGGACCCGCTACCGCCTCACACAGCAGCAGAAGGGCCTGTTCAAGGGCATCGACGGCGACCTGATCAACGAGATCTTCGACCTGCTGTACCAGAAGAACCTCGACGGCCCGGTCCCCACCCGTCTGCTCACCAACTCGGCGCTCACCAGCGCCCGTTACGAGGACGGCACGTACACGCTCGGATTCCGCCAGGAGGAGCAGGAGAAGGACTACGAGCTGCGCTCCCGGGGCCTGATCCTCGCCACCGGCTACAAGTACGTCGAACCGGAGTTCCTGAAGCCGATCCGCGACCGTCTTCGCTACGACGGGCACGGCAACTTCGACGTGGCCCGCAATTACGCCATCGACACCACGGGCCGGGGCGTCTTCCTGCAGAACGCCGGCGTCCACGCGCACAGCATCACCAGCCCCGACCTGGGCATGGGCCCCTACCGGAACGCGTACATCATCCGGGAGCTGCTCGGCACCGAGTACTACCCCGTCGAGAAGACGATCGCCTTCCAGGAGTTCGCCGTATGAGCACGACCGGCATCGGGACCGGCACCTTCACCCTCCGCCCCGTCGACCCCGTCGAGGACGCCGAGTTCCTGCACGGCTGGGTCACGCACCCCAAGGCGGCCTTCTGGATGATGCAGGAGGCCAGGCCGGAGGACGTCGAGCGTGCCTATATGGAGATCGCCGCCGACGAGCACCACCACGCACTCCTCGGGCTGTACGACGGCGTGCCCGCCTTCCTGATGGAGAAGTACGACCCGGCCCACCGCGAGCTGGTCGGGCTGTACGAGCCCGAGCCCGGTGACGTCGGGATGCACTTCCTCGTCGCGCCGACGGACACACCCGTGCACGGGTTCACGAGGGCCGTCATCACGGCCGTGATGCGGCACCTGTTCGAGGACCCGGCGACGGCCCGTGTCGTCGTCGAGCCCGACGTACGCAACACGGCGGTGCACGCCCTGAACGCCGCCGTCGGGTTCGTGCCCGAGCGGGAGATCCAGAAGCCGGAGAAGACGGCGCTGCTGAGTTTCTGCACCCGCGAGCAGTTCCAGAAGGCGGTTGTGGCATGACCCTCGCCGACGCCGTCTCCCATCTCTCCCCCGAGCGCTGGGAGCGCGCCAATCGCCTCCTCGTCCGCAAGGCCCTGGCCGAGTTCGCCCATGAACGGCTGATCACACCCGAAGAGGACAGTGACGGCCAGTACGTCGTCCGCAGCGACGACGGGCTCACCCGCTACCGCTTCACCGCCACCCTCCGCGCCCTCGACCACTGGCAGGTGGACCCCGAATCGATCACCCGTCACCGCGACGGAGCCGAACTACCGCTGGCTGCACTGGACTTCTTCATCGAGCTCAGGACGTCGCTGGGGCTGAGCGAGGAGGTCCTCCCCGTGTACCTGGAGGAGATCTCCTCCACCCTCTCCGGCACCTGCTACAAGCTCACCAAGCCGAAGGTCACCTCCGCCGAGCTCGCCAGAAGCGGGTTCCAGGCCATCGAGACCGGAATGACCGAGGGCCACCCCTGCTTCGTCGCCAACAACGGGCGGCTCGGCTTCGGGATCCACGAGTACCTGGCGTACGCGCCCGAGACCGCGAGCCCCGTCCGGCTGGTGTGGCTGGCCGCGCACCGCTCGCGGGCGGCGTTCACGGCGGGGGCCGGGATCGAGTACGAGTCGTTCGTACGGGAGGAGCTGGGTGAGGTGACCGTAGAGCGCTTCCGCACGCGGCTCACCGACCAGGGGCTCGACCCCGACGACTACCTCCTCATACCCGTCCACCCCTGGCAGTGGTGGAACAAGCTCACCGTCACCTTCGCCGCCGAGGTCGCCCGGCGGCACCTCGTCTGCCTCGGCGAGGGCGACGACGAGTATCTGGCCCAGCAGTCCATCCGAACGTTCTTCAACCGCAGCAATCCCGAGAAGCACTATGTGAAGACGGCACTGTCCGTCCTCAACATGGGGTTCATGCGCGGGCTCTCGGCCGCCTACATGGAGGCGACCCCGGCGATCAACGACTGGCTGGACCGGATCGTCGAGAACGACCCGGTGCTGAAGTCGACCGGTCTCACGATCATCCGCGAGCGCGCGGCCGTCGGCTACCGCCATCTGGAGTACGAGGCCGCCACCGACCGCTACTCCCCGTACCGCAAGATGCTCGCCGCCCTGTGGCGCGAGAGCCCGGTGGCCTCGCTCCAGGACGGCGAGACCCTGGCGACCATGGCGTCCCTCGCGCATGTCGACCACGAGGGCGCGTCCTTCGCGGGCGCGCTGATCGAGCGCTCCGGGCTCACCCCGACGGAGTGGCTGCGCCGCTATCTGCGGGCCTACCTCACCCCGCTGCTGCACAGCTTCTACGCCTACGACCTGGTCTTCATGCCGCACGGTGAGAACGTCATCCTCGTCCTGAAGGACGGTGTCGTGCAGCGCGCGGTCTTCAAGGACATTGCCGAGGAGATCGCGGTCATGGACCCGGATGCGGTGCTGCCGCCGGAAGTCGGGCGGATACGCGTCGAGGTCCCGGAGGAGAAGAAGCTCCTGTCGATCTTCACGGACGTCTTCGACTGCTTCTTCCGCTTCGTCGCGGCGAACCTCGCCACCGAGGGGATCGTGGAGGAGGACGGCTTCTGGCGGACGGTCGCCGAGGTCGTCCACGAGTACCAGGACGCGAACCCCCAACTGGCCGAGAAATTCCGGCAGTACGACGTGTTCGCCCCGGAGTTCGCCCTGTCCTGCCTCAACCGGCTCCAGCTGCGCAACAACCGGCAGATGGTGGACCTGGCGGATCCGTCGGGGGCGCTTCAGCTGGTGGGGAATCTGAAGAACCCGATCGCCGGGCTGTAGCGGCCGCCACGACGGACGGGCACCCCGGAGTACGGTCCTCCGGGGTGCCCGTCACTGTGCTTGGACTACCGTGCGGGCCAGGGCACCTGCGGCGACCGGTAGTAGCCGATGCCGAGCGCCTCCCATCGCGGTGCCTGCGCCGCGAGCCGCACCCTGTACGCGTCCCAGTCGTGCGTAGCGGCCGGGGACCAGCCCAGTTCGGCCACGCCCGGCAGGCGCGGGAAGGTCATGTAGTCGATGTCGGCGTCCGTGACGATCGTCTCGGACCACAGCGGTGCCTCGACGCCTGCGATCGCCGAGGCCGGCACGTCCGGAAGATAGGCGCCCGGGTCCCAGTCGTAGGACCGCTTCACCTCCACCAGCCCCGCCCAGTCCTGTCCGAGCGGTGTGTCCTCGGTGTACTTCATGTCGAGGTAGATCCGGTCGGCCGGGGACAGGATCAGCCGGGTGCCGTTCCGCGCGGCCTTTGCGACCTGGGCCTTCTCGGCGGCGCTGGTGTCGTCGAGGCCCCAGTACTGCGCCAGCGCGCCCTTGGCCGGGTGCGCGCCGGTGAGCTGGTGCCAGCCGACCACCGTCTTGCCGTACTTGGCGACGAGGGGCTGCACCCGGTCCATGAACGTCACGTAGTCGTCGTGGCTGGTGGAGTGCGCCTCGTCGCCGCCGATGTGGAGGTAGCGGCCCGGTGTGATCGCGGCCAGTTCGCGGATGACGTCGTCCAGGAAGTCGTATGTCACCTGTTTGGGCACGCACAGCGAGCTGAAGCCGACGTCGGTGCCGGTGTAGAGCGGGGGCGCGACGCCGTCGCAGTTGAGTTCCGCGTACGAGGCGAGGGCGGCGTTGGTGTGGCCGGGCATGTCGATCTCGGGGACGACCTCGAGGTAGCGGGAGGCCGCGTAGCGGACGATCTCCTCGTACTCGGCCTTGGTGTAGTAGCCGCCCTTGCCGCCGCCGACCTCGGTCGAGCCGCCATGAGTGGCGAGGCGGGGCCAGGAGTCGATGGCGATGCGCCAGCCCTGGTCGTCACTCAGATGCAGATGCAGGGTGTTGATCTTGTAGAGCGCCAACTCGTCGATAGAGCGCTTGACCTGGGCGACGGTGAAGAAGTGGCGGGAGACGTCGAGCATCGCGCCGCGGTAGGCATAGCGCGGGGAGTCCTTGATGGTGCCGCCCGCGACGACCCAGGGTCCGGGCTGCACGGTCTTCTTCTCGACGGCCGCGGGCAGGAGCTGGCGCAGCGTCTGCACGCCGTGGAAGAGGCCGGCGGTCTTCCGGGCGGTGATGGTGACGCCCTGGGCGCCGCTGTCGAGGCGGTAGCCCTCGTCGCCGAACGGGCCGCCCGAAAGGCGCAGTTGGATGCCGCCGGTGCCGTGGGAGGTGACCGGCAGACGGTAGCCGGTGGAGGGCCGCAGGACGTCCGCGAGGTATTCGCCGACGCGGCGGGCCTCGGGCGAGTCGTCCACACGGATCCGCGTGCCATGGGTGATCTCGTACGGGGATCCGCCGGCTTCGACGGAGGCGGGCGCCGGGACCACCCGGCCGAGGGGTGTGGCGGTACGTCCGGACGCGGCGGGTGCCGCGCCGGCGACGGAGAGACCGGCAGCCGCCACGATCAGCAGCGTACCGAGGAGGCGGGGCGTTCTGTGGTGCCGACTCACATGCGCTCCCTTCCAGGAAGTCCCACGGCCTCGTCCGGACTGGGCCGATAGGTATAGACCATCCTCTCGCACAGCCGGTGGAACAATCCCCCTCATGGCGGAAATCATTCAGAAGGACGGCACGTGGGCCTTCGACGGGGACGCACTGCGATTGACCCCGGGGCGCGACAAGAACGTCAGTCTGTTCCGCAGGACACTGGGTGAACTCACCGTTCCGCTGGGCGCGTTGGCGGGCATCTCGTTCGAGCAGGGCAAGAAGACCGGGCGCCTGAGGCTGCGGCTTCGGGACGGCGTCGACCCGCTGCTGCAGGCGACCGGCGGCCGGCTCGGCGAGTCCGACGACCCCTACCAGCTGACCGTCGAGTCCGACCGCTACGGCGTCGCCGAGTACGTGGCGGACGAGGTCCGGGACGCGCTGATGCTCGACCAGGTGCCGTCCGACCCGGTCGACCGCTATCTGCTGCCCGGCCCCGCGCTGCCGCTGTCGGTGTCCGCGGGGGACGGCACGGCGAGCTTCGACGGTGAGCATGTACGCCTGGAGTGGAACTGGAAGACGGAGGACACGAAGGCGGCGGCGGGCGCCCGTCAGCTCGCCGTGGCCGACATCACCGGCGTGGAGTGGCAGCCGGCGGTCGGCCTGGAGAACGGCTACCTCCGCTTCACCGTGCGCCGCGCGGAGACCAAGGCGCCGCCGAAGTACGACCCCAATGCGGTGGAGCTGTGGGGCTTCAAGAAGGACCCGCTGATGGCGCTCGTCGCGGCGGCCGTGCAGTCCCGGCTGCCGCACCCGGCGGCACCCGTGGACGACGTACCGCCGGTGAAGGAACTCACCGTGCCCGCCCCGCGGACCCCGGCCGCCGAGAACGAGCACGACGCCCTGCTGCGCCGGCTGCGCGAGCTCGGTGAGCTGCACCGGACGGGCGTGCTGACGGACGAGGAGTTCACGATGGCCAAGCAGGCGATCCTCGGACGGATGTGAGGACCGCCTGCCGGTCGGTCGTGCGCCCTGCCTTCCGGGCGCACGGCAGGGACTACTTCGCCCGGCGCGCCACCGTGAAGTGGTCGATGCGGTCACCGGTCTCGGCGATGCCCTGGACCTTCAGGGTGGTGTAGCGGCCGCTCGGTGCGGGCGTGACGTCCACACGCAGGAAGGAGTAGTTCAGGTAGCGGACGCGCGACCAGGTGACGGTCTCGTTCTGCCTGGCACCGTCCTTGAGGCAGATGAACGAGGACACCGACTCGACCTCGTTCTCATGTCCCTCGTACGAGTCCGGGGCGGTGAACTTGTACAGGCTGCGGCCCGCCGCACCCGCCGTCACGTAGACCACGCCCTCGGTCTCGGAGTACGCCGTACCGCCGATCGGGAGCTTCTTGGTGACCTCGTTGCCCTTGATGACGTCCGTGCGCTCGTACTGGTGGTTGTGGCCGTTGATGACCAGGTCCACGGTGTACTTCTCGAACAGCGGCACCCACTCCTGTCGCACGCCCCCCTCCGAGGCGTGCGCCGTGGAGGTGCAGTATGCGCAGTGGTGGAAGAAGACGACGATGAAGTCGACGTCGTCGCAGGCCCGGTACTTCTTGAGCTGGGCCTCCAGCCATTTGGTCTGGGTGCCGCCGGAGATGCCGAGGTTGGCCGGGATCTCGAAGGAGACGTCGTTGGGGTCCAGCGAGATGATCGCCGTGTTGCCGTAGACGAAGGAGTAGACGCCCGGGAGGTTCGTCTTGTCCGGACCGTTGTCGGGAAGGGTCCAGCGGGCCTCCTCGCCACCGTAGCCGTTGGGCGAGTACCAGGCCTCCATGTCGTGGTTGCCGTACGAGACCATCCACGGTATCTGCTTGGCGACCGACTCGGTCTGGTACAGGAACTGGTCCCACACGCGCGAGTCGAAGCCGGTGTCGGCGGTCTTGCCCGCGCCGGCCGGGTCGGCGTAGGCGATGTCGCCGGCGTGCAGGTGGAAGGCCGGGTCCTGGCCCAGGATGAGGCTGTCGTTGGCCAGGCCGTGGTAGCTGACGCCCTGGTCGCCGAAGGCCGTGAAGGTGAACGGCTCGGAGCACCTGGGAGCGGTGGTGAAGGTGCCGAGGGTGCCGAGCAGGTGCGCCTCGGCCGGGTCGAAGCCCTCGTGGCCGACGCCGTAGTAGTAGGTCCGGCCCGGGCGCAGGTTGGTGAGCTGGGCGTGCAGGTAGTACTGGGTGTGGTCGCCGCTGGCGCCGACACCGGCCGGGGTGTAGAGGGTGCGGACCTCGGCCTCGATCTTGCGCGAGAGGTCCAGGGGGTTGGCGCCGATGCGGATGAAGGGCTTCTTGACCGCGACCGGAACCTGCCAGGAGACGGTGATCTCGGTGCGCGGGTCGTTGCCGAAGGCGAGGTGACGGCCGAAGGGGGCCACGAGGGCCCCGTCGACCATCTCGGTCGCGGGGGCGGTGCTCTGGGTCGGGACGGCGGCCTGAGCGGTGGCACCCGGTACGAACGCGCCACCCGTGACGGCGCCGAGCGTGACGGCGCCGCCTCTGATCATCGTGCGCCGGGAGAATCTCGCGCGCAGGTACTCGTGCTGCTCCGCCATGGTCATGCGGGCCGCGAGCTTCTCCGGTACTCCCATACGAGGAATGTCCATGTGGCCAGAAGTTCCTCCACATAAACAACGTGGCGCAAGACACAGAATGGACAGCCGTCAAACAGAACCCAATGAGAGCCCCAACTGACATCTGCCCGAAATCGGGCAGGATTCTTGCGAATCCGGCGCTCGTACCTCAGGATCTACCGGGTGCACGACGAACTTGTTGATCATCTGGCGCGGTCCACGCCCCTCAGCCGGGGCGAGGCGCTGCGTGTGATCCAGGACGTGCTCGCCTACTTCGACGAGTCGACCGAGGACTTCGTCCGTCGCCGCCACCGCGAGCTGCAGGCTCAGGGCCTGGTGAACACGTCGATCTTCGAGCGGATCGAGGCGGATCTGAGGTACCGCGCGGTGGCACCGCCCGAGCTCACGCTCCGGCAACTGCGCCGCATCGTCTACGGCTGACCGAACAACAGGCCGAACAACAGGCCGAACAGCAGACAGAACAACAAAAGGGACTTAAGGGCTTATATGTGCGGAATCGTCGGATACATCGGTAAGCGCGATGTGGCCCCGCTGCTGCTGGAAGGCCTGCAGCGGCTGGAGTACCGCGGCTACGACTCGGCGGGCATCGTCGTCACCTCGCCGAAGACGGCCGGCCTGAAGATGGTCAAGGCCAAGGGCCGGGTCCGCGACCTGGAGGCCAAGGTCCCCGCGCGCTTCAAGGGCACCACCGGCATCGCCCACACCCGCTGGGCCACGCACGGCGCCCCCTCCGACATCAACGCGCACCCGCACATGTCGGCCGACAACAAGGTCGCCGTCGTCCACAACGGGATCATCGACAACGCCTCCGACCTCAGGAAGAAGCTGGAGGCGGACGGCGTCGAGTTCCTCTCCGAGACCGACACCGAGGTCCTCACCCACCTCATCTCCCGTTCGCAGGCCGAGACCCTGGAGGAGAAGGTCCGCCAGGCGCTGCGGGTCGTCGAGGGCACGTATGGCATCGCCGTGATGCACGCCGACTTCCCGGACCGCATCGTGGTGGCGCGAAACGGCTCCCCGGTCGTCCTCGGCATCGGCGAGAAGGAGATGTTCGTCGCCTCCGACGTCGCCGCGCTGGTGGCCCACACCCGCCAGATAGTCACCCTCGACGACGGCGAGATGGCCACCCTCAAGGCCGACGACTTCCGTACGTACACCACCGAGGGCACCCGGACGACGGCCGAGCCGACCACCGTGGAGTGGGAGGCCGAGTCGTACGACATGGGCGGCCACGACACGTACATGCACAAGGAGATCCACGAGCAGGCCGAAGCCGTGGACCGCGTGCTGCGCGGCCGCATCGACGACCGCTTCTCCACCGTGCACCTGGGCGGTCTGAACCTGGACGCCCGCGCGGCGCGCAAGATCCGCCGTGTGAAGATCCTCGGCTGCGGCACCTCGTACCACGCGGGCATGATCGGCGCCCAGATGATCGAGGAGCTGGCCCGTATCCCGGCCGACGCCGAGCCGGCGTCGGAGTTCCGCTACCGCAACTCCGTCGTGGACCCCGACACGCTGTACGTGGCGGTCTCCCAGTCCGGTGAGACGTACGACGTCCTGGCCGCCGTACAGGAGCTGAAGCGCAAGGGCGCACGGGTGCTGGGCATCGTCAACGTGGTGGGTTCGGCGATCGCGCGTGAGGCGGACGGCGGTATGTACGTCCACGCGGGTCCCGAGGTGTGCGTGGTGTCCACCAAGTGCTTCACCAACACCACCGTCGCCTTCGCGCTGCTCGCGCTGCACCTCGGCCGGACGCGTGACCTGTCCGTGCGCGACGGCAAGCGGATCATCGAGGGCCTGCGCAGGCTGCCCGAGCAGATCTCCGAGATCCTCGAGCAGGAGGAGGAGATCAAGAAGCTGGCGGAGCAGTTCGCGGACGCCCGCTCGATGCTCTTCATCGGACGCGTACGCGGCTACCCGGTGGCCCGCGAGGCCTCGCTGAAGCTGAAGGAGGTCTCGTACATCCACGCCGAGGCCTACCCCGCCTCCGAGCTGAAGCACGGCCCGCTGGCGCTGATCGAGCCGGCACTGCCCACCGTCGCGATCGTGCCGGACGACGACCTGCTGGAGAAGAACCGCGCGGCCATGGAGGAGATCAAGGCCCGCAGCGGCCGGATCCTCGCGGTCGCCCACCAGGAGCAGGAGAAGGCCGACCAGACGATCGTCGTCCCGAAGAACGAGGACGAGCTGGACCCGATTCTGATGGGTATTCCGCTGCAACTCCTCGCCTACCACACGGCGTTGGCCCTGGGCCGGGACATCGACAAGCCGCGCAACCTGGCCAAGTCGGTCACGGTGGAGTAATCCGGAAGCGGACAACTCCCCTTCCCCGGGCCGGATGTGAACGACCCCCTGCTGCCACCAGCACAGGGGGTCGCTCTTTTCAGGGGGGCCGAGGCCGCCCAAAACCCCGGCCCGGCGCTGCCTCAGCCGGCGGCCGTCACCCCCCGGCCGGCAGCGCGTCGCGGCAGGGTGGTGGGCCATTTGGCCAGAACCGCTGTCGCCGCGTACCAGGCGACCGCGCCCGCGGCCACCGCGAACCAGCCGCCGACCTTGCCCAGTCCGTCGTTGCCCGCGAAGCGCGCGATGGCGAGCAGCAGCATCGAGACGAAGAGCAGCCCGTAGGTGCCCTGTTCGAGGACGCCACCGCCCGCGGCTCCGAGCGTCAGGCTCAGCGCAACGAGGGCGAACAGCAGGAGGAAGAGTCCGGCTGCGTTGTCGGACATCTGATTGCCGGCCGTGACGGCCCAGGTGAACCACAGGGCGCCGAGCACCGAGAAGGCCGTACCCGTGGCGGTGTCGCGGTCGCGGAAAGCGAGCAGACCGGCGACGAACAGGGCAACGCCGCCGACATAGTGGGCCAGTGACACGGCGTCGGCCATCGTCACGCCGTCGATCACCTTGGTGGATCCGAGACCGAAGGCCAGCAGCGTGATGCCCAGCGCGAGCCGGCCGACGATCGAGGTGGTGCTTCCCGCAGAGACGTCGTTGTCCACGGCGGGCTCCCTTCTTTCCTGCCTGTACGGTTGTGCGGTGACCGATATATGCCCTTCACAAGGGCACAAACACCTCTACGCGCGAGTAGATTCATGCTGTGATCGAAGGGATCCGGCCGTACCCAGAACTCATCTCACCTGGGACAACGGCGAGTTGCGGAATGACAACGTCACGGTTGCGACGGGGTCGCACGCGAGCAGGGTCCGACGGGGCGCGGGAGTGCGTGGTGGCCGTAAACGTGCGCGGGCGCACAAGTTCACATGGCTTCGCGGAACTCAGGGAACTCAGCGAACGCAGGGAACTCGGGAGACTCGAGGAACCCGGGTATCTCAGGGAATGACGACCACAGGGCGCTGGGCGCGCTTGGCGAGGCGGCCGGCGACCGAGCCGAAGATACGGCCCACGATGCCGTGCGTGGAGCCGACGACGATCGCGTCCGCCTCGTACTCCCGCCCCACCTCTTCGAGTTCGTGGCAGATGTCACCGCCGCGCTCGACCAGGATCCAGGGCACTTCGGCGAGGTAGTCCGCGCAGGCGAGCTCCAGCCCGAGGACCTCGGTGCGGTGGTCGGGCACGTCGACGAAGACCGGGGGCTCGCAGCCCGCCCACACCGTGGTGGGCAGCCGGTTGGCGACATGGACGATGATCAGGCCCGAGCCTGAGCGGTGCGCCATGCCGATCGCATACGCGAGGGCACGCTCGCTGGAGGTGGAACCGTCGAAGCCGACGACCACGCCGTGTTTGAAGGCGGGGTCGCAGGACGGGCGTGACTCTTCCGCCGCCAAGGGCTCGGCCGCCGTGGGATCGGCAACGGGGCGCTTGCGGTTCGCGGGATCGAATTCGTGACCGGCCATGGGTATCTCGGCGTTTGGATCCTCGTGGGTGGGACGACAGTGTGCGGCGGAGCTGTGTCCGGGAATCATCTTCCCAACCCCATACCCCCAAGGGTACGGCGGCACGCCTCCTTAGCCCAGATCCCGCGCACTCCGCACGGGGTTCCAGGGAGCATGCACGAGGGGACGCCCGTAACGCAATGGTTGCTGCCTCGTACAGGCGGTTTGCACAGGGTTCACCGAGGAGCCGGGGCGCCGGAGGATCCGGCAGTGACCGACCGATCGAACAGGCGTTGAACGGGGCGTACCGCCGCCCCAGGGAGCACACCGTGTCCGGACCCCGCACCGACCCCCCGAAGCACCCCGAGCCGGACTCCGCGAGCGACGTGATCCGCTGGGCCGCGTTCAGCTGTGTCCTGGTCCCCGTGGTCCTGGTCTGGTACGGCACCTCGCTCGCCGGAGCGATCAGCACCATGCTGGGTCTGGCGGCCGTGACCGCGGTGTGCCGGGTGCTGCTGCGGGAGTCCGAGCGGGGTGCGGCCCGACTGCAGGCCGAGGAGAGCGCCCCGCACCGGGGGCGGCACAGCAGGACCGGAACGGGGGCGCACAGGGGCGGTCGGCACGCCGGGGGAAACACTCCGGTTGGCTGACCGGTTTCCGCGCACGCCCCCGAATCTTTTCAGCCAACTTCTCACCCCCGTGCATTCGAGGGCCGAACTGCCCCCCACCCCCCGTTCGACCTGCAATGAAAGGGCCCCGACGGGCGTGTGCACCCTACGTGGATTGGCCACCGGGACGAGGCGCACTTCCCTGTACGGCCCACGAGTGCAACGCTTCGTGATCGAATGCTTCACGCCAAGTTGCCATGTCGACAATGTGCCGGATCGTGAACTGGTCACGCCGGCACCACGGGACACAGTAGATTCGATCATGACTGTCTACGGCGGGGGACTCGTGCAGGACCGAGGGGAAACGTGCAGGAGCGACACAACCGAGGAGCCGCGACCACCGAGGGGGGCTTAGCAGGATGAGCCACGACTCCACTGCCGCGCCGGATGCCGCGGCCCGGAAGCTGTCCGGGCGACGCCGCAAGGAGATCGTCGCGGTGCTGCTGTTCAGCGGCGGCCCCATCTTCGAGAGTTCCATACCGCTTTCGGTGTTCGGGATCGACCGCCAGGACGCCGGAGTGCCGCGCTACCGACTGCTGGTGGCCGGAGGCGAGGAAGGCCCGCTACGGACCACAGGGGGCCTGGAACTCAGCGCGCCGTATGGGCTGGAGGCGATCTCGCGGGCGGGCACCGTCGTCGTGCCGGCCTGGCGTTCGATCACCTCACCGCCGCCGGAGGACGCGCTCGACGCACTGCGCCGGGCGCATGAAGAGGGTGCCCGCATCGTCGGGCTGTGCACCGGCGCCTTCGTGCTGGCCGCCGCCGGGCTGCTGGACGGACGGCCGGCCACCACGCACTGGATGTACGCGCCGACGCTGGCCAAGCGCTATCCGTCGGTGCACGTCGATCCGCGCGAGCTGTTCGTGGACGACGGAGACGTGCTGACGTCGGCCGGTACGGCGGCGGGCATCGACCTCTGCCTCCACATCGTGCGCACGGACCACGGCAACGAGGCGGCCGGCGCGCTCGCCCGGCGCCTGGTGGTCCCGCCGCGCCGCAGCGGCGGTCAGGAGCGCTACCTCGACAGGTCTTTACCAGAGGAGATCGGCGCCGACCCGCTCGCGGAGGTCGTCGCCTGGGCGCTGGAGCACCTCCACGAACAGTTCGACGTGGAGACGCTGGCCGCGCGCGCCTACATGAGCAGGCGGACGTTCGACCGGCGCTTCCGCTCGCTCACCGGGAGCGCGCCGCTGCAGTGGCTGATCACGCAGCGCGTGCTTCAGGCCCAGCGTCTGCTGGAGACGTCGGACTACTCGGTGGACGAGGTCGCGGGCCGGTGCGGTTTCCGCTCCCCGGTGGCGCTGCGCGGGCACTTCCGGCGCCAGCTCGGCTCGTCCCCGGCCGCGTACCGGGCCGCGTACCGGGCGCGCCGCCCGCAGAGCGACCGGTCGGGGGACATGGACGGCCCCGGGGGCCCACCGGTGCCGCAGGTCCCGCAGGAGGCCGCCGCGGTTCCTCTGCAGACCCGCCGCACGGCGGCCGCGAGCGCGCTCGGCCCGGCCGCGTCGCTGGCCGCGGACCACGGCAAGCACGTCCCGGAGCTGTATGCGGCGAGCCGCCCGAGCCTCCCGGGGCAGCGCAGCGCGCCGTAGTACCGCCGTACCCGCCGTACCGCCGATGACGGGCGGGATCCGCGAGGTCGTACCCCTGGGGTACGCACCCCGGATCCCGCCCGTCCCACGTGTTACCAGGCGCCTCCCCCGATACACGGGCGGTCCGTACCGCCCGGGTGGGCCATAAGGTGGGACACATGAACGATCGCATGGTGTGGATCGACTGCGAGATGACCGGACTCTCGCTGTCCGACGACGCGCTCATCGAGGTGGCCGCGCTGGTCACCGACTCCGAGCTGAACGTACTCGGCGAGGGGGTGGACATCGTGATCCGGCCTCCGGACGCGGCGCTGGAGACGATGCCGGAGGTGGTGCGTCAGATGCACACCACCTCGGGACTGCTCGACGAGCTGGCGGCCGGCACGACGCTCGCCGACGCCGAGGAGCAGGTCCTCGCGTATGTCCGGAAACATGTCAAGGAACCGGGCAAGGCGCCGCTGTGCGGCAACTCCGTGGGCACGGACCGTGGCTTCCTGGCCCGTGACATGCCGACGCTCGAGGACTACCTCCACTACCGGATCGTGGACGTCAGCTCGATCAAGGAGCTGGCCCGCCGCTGGTATCCGCGGGCGTACTTCAACAGCCCCGAGAAGAACGGCAACCACCGGGCGCTGGCCGACATCCGCGAGTCGATCGCGGAACTGCGCTACTACCGGGAGGCGATCTTCGTGCCGCAGCCGGGTCCCGACTCGGACACGGCGCGCACCATCGCGGCCCGCCACGTGCTGCCCGCCCAGTAAGGATTCGACGGGGCCCGTCCGGGCCCCGGAGAAACGCGGGCGCGAGCACCCCTTCGGACCCTGTACACTTTTTCTCGGCCGGTGGGGGAAACCACTCAGGAAACACCGGTCATGGTGGGTGTAGCTCAGCTGGTAGAGCACCTGGTTGTGGTCCAGGATGTCGCGGGTTCGAGTCCCGTCACTCACCCCAAGCGATCAAGGGCTGGCTCCGGAAACGGGTCAGCCCTTGGTCGTCTTCGTCTCGCGCGAACATCACGGGACCCCGATACTTTCCGACGCAGCATCAGGATCGCCGGCACACGTTACGAGCTGCGCTGCAACGGCTACGGAGTACCCGTCAAGCTTCGCCCCGAGGTCAGAGGATGAGGTGGACGGTGAGCTTCGAATCCGCGGGACTGACCTGGACGTAGCCCTGCGCTGTGCGGTAGTTGGCTGTGCCTCCGGTGATCGCGAGCGTGGCCGGCTCAAGGCCCGTGTTGGTGATGGTGAGCTCGCCTTCAGCGATGAGGTCTCCTTCGGGTAGGCGGAGCGTGACCGTGCACTGCAGGTCGGCCACGCCGCCTGGGGCTGCCCGTGTGATTGCGCAGAACTCAGACCAGGTGCCGACAGTGGTGCCGTCGCGCAAGAGATCGCCGTGGCCGATGAATTCGTCCCCCAAGCTGGTGGTGGAAGATCCGTCCACATCGACGAAGCGGGACTCCGTCACCGTCGCGACCAGCGGGATATCTACCTCCACACGAGTGGCCGGTGCGCCCTGCGGTCCGGTGTCGCCCTTCGGGCCCTGCGGGCCGGTGTCGCCCATCGGACCCTGAAGCCCGGTGTCACCCTTCGCGCCCTGCGGGCCGGTGTCACCCTTCGGCCCCTGGAGCCCAGTGTCTCCCTTCGGACCCTGCGGTCCAGTGTCACCCTTCGGACCCTGCGGACCTTGGGGCCCTCGCGGACCAGGCCAACCCCTGGGGCCCCGCGGTCCCCTGCCGCCATGTGGATCATCATGGTCACGCGCGGCTTCCCCCGCCCTCGTTACGGGTGTGAAGGTGTCACTCATGGTGCCGATCGGGCCGGGAATCGCCTGGCTCCGCCCGTGATTCGCATCGGCGAGAGCGACCGTGCAGGGGAACAGGCTCAAAGCGGCGGCGAGCGTACCCACGGAGACCATGGTGATTGCCCGCACACGGGCCGCCGGAAGCGACTTCTGGATCACAGGAAGACCTCTCTGACCAAAGAACAGCAAGCACAGACGCGAATGACCTGGGTGCAGGAACGACGCCGTACCTTCCCTGGCACCCGCTCGCCCGAGAATCCTGCGGCCCCAGGAGCCCACAGCCGACCACGGCGCACCACGGGACACCCAAACAGCGCGACACGCTCACCTGGAGGAAGTCACACGCCATACGGAAGCAAACGATGCCGAAGGCGCCCTTGACTGGACGTTCCCGGCGACCCAGCAGCACCCGAGTGAATCAAAAGTCACATACCGAGACATCGGCGCCGGACACCCACAGGGAGACCGACGCAGAGAAACCCGCAGAGACACCCGCAGGACCACCGACACAAAGGGGACAACCAAGTGCTCGCTGCCGAGCCCATCCACACCGCCCGCCTGGACCTCCTGCCCCTCCGCGTCGAACACGCCGAGGAGATGGCCGAGGCCCTGTCCGACCCGGCGCTGCACACGTTCATCGGCGGCACGCCGTACTCCCCCACGGCCCTGCGCGCACGCTACGAGCGCCTGGTCGCCGGATCCCCCGACCCGGACCGGTCCTGGTGCAACTGGGTCCTGTACCTGCGCGAGGAGTCCCGTCTCGTGGGCACGGTGCAGGCGACGGTCACGGGGCGCGACGCGGAGATCGCCTGGGTCGTGGGGACGCCCTGGCAGGGGAAGGGGCTGGCCACGGAGGCGGCGCGGGGACTGGTCGGCCGACTCGGACGGCGGCACGTGACCACCGTGATCGCCCATATCCACCCGCACCACCGGGCGTCGCAGTCCGTGGCGGCGGCAGCCGGGCTGACGCCGACGGATCAGTGCCAGGACGGAGAGGTCCGGTGGTCGTTGTCGCTGCCGGGTTGAGGCAACGCGGCAGCGAGGTCGTCGTTGTCGCTGCCGGGTTGAGGCAACGCGGCAACGAGGTCCCGGACGCGGAGTGCGTCAGGAAGAGTCCCTCGGCACCAGTTCCGTCGGCAGGACCACCTGACGACGGTCCAGGCTCCGTGAGGCGGCCGGGCGGCGGTCCGCTATCTCGTCGAACAGCAGGTCGATCATCGCGCGCCCCATCTCGTCGATCGGCTGGCGCACGCTCGTCAGGGGCGGGTCCATGTGACGGGCGATCGCCGAGTCGTCGTAGCCGACCAGCGCCACGTCGTCGGGGATACGGCGGCCCGCCTCGCGCAGCACCTGACGGGCGCCCGCCGCCATCACGTCCGACTCCGCGAACACCGCGTCCAGGTCCGGGCGGCGGGCCAGGAGTTCCGTCATCGCCCGCCGGCCGCCCTCCTCGGTGAAGTCACCGGGGATGATCAGGGCCTCGTCCACCTCGCGGCCCGCGTCCCGCAGGGCGTCCCGGTAGCCGTCGACACGGCGCTGGGCACCGTACACATCGAGGCGGCCGGTGATCGTGGCGATGTGCGTACGACCGCGCGCGATCAGGTGCTCGACCGCCGAGCGGCCGCCGCCGTAGTTGTCCGAGTCCACCGACGGCAGCGTCTCCCACTCCGAGCGCGGGCCGCTGATCACCGCCGGGATCTCCAGCTGGACGAGGAGGTCGGGCAGCGGGTCGTCGGCGTGCACCGAGACCAGCAGCACGCCGTCCACCCGGTGGGCGGCCAGGTACTGGGCCAGGCGTTGCCGCTCACGGTCGCTGCCGGCGAAGATCAGCAGCAGTTGCATCTCCGTGTCCGAGAGCTCGGCGCCCACACCCCTGAGCATGTCCGAGAAGTACGGCTCCGCGAAGAAGCGGGTCTCCGGTTCGGGGACGACGAGGGCGATCGCGTCCGTGCGGTTGGCGGCCAGCGCCCGGGCCGCCGTGTTCGGCACATAGCCCAGCTCCGCGACGGCCGCCTCGACGGCGGCGCGGGTCGCGTCACTGACCCGGGGTGAGCCGTTGATCACCCGGGAGACCGTGCCGCGGCCGACACCGGCGCGTGCGGCGACCTCCTCCAGAGTCGGCCGCCGGCTACTCCGGCCCCGCGTTCCGTGGCCTGCCATGGGCTCCGCCTCCTGTCGCACCGCGCGCTCCGCGCCTGGCCTGGAATCTAACAGTCATCCCGGGGAACACGGCTCGGTCCTCGATCGCCGGGCACACCGCCGCTTTCCCGGTGACACGAGCCATCACACCGCCGCCCGACACCCTTCAGCCATCACCCCGCCCGTCAGCTAACAGGCCGGTAACTGAAGGCAGCTCTCTTCGCTTGCTCCCTTGACACCCCCGCACGAACCGACGACTCTTCAACACATCACTCGTGGGAGCGCTCCCACGGTACCTGACACATACACATCCCGCACGTTCCCCGCCCGAGCCGCAGCGAGAACACACGGGCCCAGCAAAGAAGTTGGCCGGGGGGTCGGCACGTCAGGGCAACAGGAGGACGACATGCGAGCACGTACCCGATCTGCCCACAGGGCGGTGGCTTTCGCGGCCGTCGCAGCGCTGGGCGCCGGGCTGCTGGCCGGCTGTGCCAACGACAGCGGCGGGAGCAAGTCCGGCTCGTCGTCGGACGGCGGCGGCAGCGGGAAGACCACGATCACCCTCGGTCTTTTCGGTGCGTTCGGCTTCAAGGAGGCCGGACTCTACACCGAGTACGAGAAGCTCCACCCGAACATCAAGATCCAGGAAAACGTCATCGAGAAGAACGAGAACTACTACCCGGCTCTCATCAACCACCTCACCACCAACAGCGGCCTGCAGGACATCCAGGCCGTCGAAGTCGGCAACATCGCCGAGGTCGTCCAGACCCAGGCGAGCAAGCTGGAGGACCTCTCGAAGGCGCCGGGCGCGAGCAAGAGCAACTACCTGGACTGGAAGTGGCAGCAGGCCACCACCAAGGACGGCCAGACGATAGGCCTGGGCACCGACATCGGCCCGATGGCGATCTGCTATCGCAAGGACCTCTTCCAGCAGTCCGGACTGCCCACCGACCGCGACAAGGTGGCCCAGCTGTGGTCGGGCGACTGGAACAAGCTCGTCTCCGTCGGCGAGCAGTACAAGAAGAAGGCCCCCAAGGGCACCACCTTCATGGACTCCCCCGGTGGTCTGCTCAACGCGATCCTCAGCAGTGAGAAGGAGAAGTTCTACGACTCCTCCGGCAAGGTCATTTACAAGTCGAACCCGGCCGTGAAGAACGCGTTCGACCTGACCGCCAAGGCCGCCCAGGAGGGCCTGCTCCAGGCGCAGACGCAGTTCCAGCCGTCCTGGGACACGACGATCGCCAACGTCAAGTTCGCGGCGATGGCCTGCCCGCCGTGGATGCTCGGCTACATCAAGGGCAAGTCGAAGTCGGACGCCGTCGGCAAGTGGGACGTGGCGCAGGCTCCCAGGGCCGGCAACTGGGGCGGCTCCTTCCTGACCGTGCCCAAGTCGGGCAAGAACGTGACCGAGGCCGAGAAGCTGGCCGCCTGGCTGACCGCGCCCGCCCAGCAGGCCAAACTGTTCAGCGTGCAGGGCAGCTTCCCGAGCGCGCCTCCCGCCTACACCATGTCCGCGGTGACCGGCGCCAAGAACGACATGACCGGTGACGCCCCGATCGGCACGATCTTCGCCAAGGCCGCCAAGTCCATCCCGGTCCAGGTGATCGGCGCCAAGGACCAGATCATCCAGCAGGGTCTGACGGACAACGGCGTCTTCCTGGTCACGAAGGGCAAGTCGGCCGCGGAGGCCTGGCAGACGGCCACCAAGACCATCGACAACAACTTGGAGAAGTGACCGGCATGGCCACCCGGCACGACACCGCCGCGCCCCCCGCAATGAAGGGGGGCGCGGCCCCGGCCCGTACGGCCGGCGACGCCGTACCCGCCGACGAGGAGCGGCGCCGGTCCCGGCTTTCCCGCCGCTGGCAACGGGACGTGCGCTGGAGTCCGTACGCCTTCGTCTCGCCCTTCTTCCTGCTGTTCGCCGCGTTCGGCCTGTTTCCGCTGATCTACACGGGCTGGGCCTCGCTGCACACGGTGGAGCTGACCGCGCCCACCGACATGCAGTGGGCCGGACTGCACAACTACACCCGGATCTTCGACGACGACTTCTTCTGGAACGCGGCGAAGAACACACTGACCATCGGCATCATCTCCACCGTTCCGCAGCTGCTGATGGCCATGGGGCTGGCCCATATCCTCAACTACAAGCTGCGCGGCTCGACCTTCTACCGGGTCGTGATGCTCGCGCCGTACGCGACGTCGATCGCCGCGGCCTCGCTCGTCTTCGTCCTGCTCTTCGGCCGTGACTACGGCATGATCAACTGGGTGCTGCACTTCGTCGGCATCGGCCATATCGACTGGCAGAACGACAAGTGGCCCTCGCAGATCGCCGTCTCCTCGATCGTCATCTGGCGCTGGACCGGCTACAACGCGCTGATCTACCTGGCCGCGATGCAGGCCATTCCGCAGGACCTGTACGAGTCGGCGGCCCTCGACGGCGCCAACCGCTGGCAGCAGTTCTTCCATGTCACGCTGCCGCAGCTGCGCCCGACCATCCTGTTCACCTGCGTGGTCTCGACGATCGGCGCGAGCCAGCTGTTCGGCGAACCCCTGATGTTCGACGCCAACAAGGGTGCGTCCGGCGGCGGCGAGCACCAGTTCCAGACGCTCGGTCTGTATCTGTACGAGCAGGGCTGGGTGAACCAGCACCTGGGCCGGGCCTCCGCCATCGCCTGGACGATGTTCCTGATCCTCATCGTGATCGGGATCGTCAACTACGTCATCTCGCGCCGGTTGCGCGCCAGCAGTTAGGAGAACCGGCCGTGACGACGACCCTGACGAAGCCCGCGGAGAGGGCCCCGGAGCCCAAACGCATACGCCGCCCCAAGGCCGCGCGCGCCGGGGGGCAGCTCCACGCCGGTCCGGTGGCGTACGCCGTCCTGATCCTGTTCAGCATCGGCTCGCTGTTCCCGCTGGTGTGGACGGCGATCGCCGCCTCGCGCAACAACAACCGTCTTGCGCAGACGCCCCCGCCCTTCTGGTTCGGATCGAACCTGTCCAACAACCTCAAGGTCGCCTGGACGGACGCCAATCTGGGCAAGGCGTTCTTCAACACCACGTTCGTGGCGGGCGTTTCGGCGGCGACGATCGTCTTCCTGTCGACGATCGCCGGGTTCGCCTTCGCCAAACTGCGTTTCAGGGGCCGGGGCGCCCTGATGCTGATCGTCATCGGCACGATGATGGTGCCGCCGCAGCTCAGCGTGATCCCGCTGTACATGATGGTCGCCAAGCTCGACTGGACCGACCAGCTGCAGGCGGTGATCCTGCCGTCGCTGGTGAGCGCGTTCGGGGTGTTCTTCATGCGGCAGTACCTGATCCAGGCGCTGCCGGACGAGATCATCGAGGCCGCCCGCGTGGACGGCGCGAGCAGCTGGCGCGTGGTGTGGCACGTCGTGTTCCCGGCGGCCCGCCCCGCGATGGCCGTCCTGGGGATGCTGATGTTCGTCCAGACGTGGAACGACTTCCTGTGGCCGTTCCTGGTCCTGACCCAGAACGGCAACCCGACCGTGCAGGTCGCGGTCGCGGGTCTGGGCCGCGGCTATACCCCCGACCAGTCGCTGATCATGGCGGGCGCGCTGCTCGGCACGCTGCCGCTGCTTCTGGTCTTCGCGATCTTCGGCAAGCAGATCGTGGGCGGCATCATGCAGGGCGCCGTCAAGGGCTGACGCCCTGCTCCAAGGGGGCCGGGTCACCGCCGCCCCGGCCCCTTCCACCTCCACGACCACCCGTCGGCCTCCACGACCTCCAATGGGAGCGCTTCCATGTCTGAGTCCGCACAGCCGGTGACCCCGGTGACCTTTCCTCCCGCCTTCCTCTGGGGCGCCGCGACCTCCGCGTACCAGATCGAGGGGGCGGTGCGGGAGGACGGCCGCACGCCCTCCATCTGGGACACCTTCAGCCATACACCGGGCAGGACCGCCGGCGGCGAGACCGGTGACATCGCTGTCGACCACTACCACCGCTACCGCGAGGACGTCGCGCTCATGGCCGAGCTGGGCCTGACGGCGTACCGCTTCTCGATCTCGTGGTCACGCGTACAGCCGACCGGCCGGGGACCCGCGGTTCAGCGGGGACTGGACTTCTACCGCCGCCTGGTGGACGAACTGCTCGCGCACGGCATCAAGCCGGCGATCACCCTCTACCACTGGGACCTGCCGCAGGAGCTGGAGGACGCGGGCGGCTGGCCGGAGCGGGATGTGGCATTCCGGTTCGCCGAGTACGCGGGGCTGGTGGGCGAGGCGCTGGGCGACCGCGTGGAGCAGTGGATCACGCTGAACGAGCCGTGGTGCAGCGCGTTCCTGGGATACGGCTCCGGGGTGCACGCCCCGGGCCGTACGGACCCGGCGGCGTCGCTGCGTGCGGCCCACCATCTGAACCTTGCCCACGGCCTGGGCACGTCGGCGCTCCGGTCCGTGATGCCGGCCCGCAACTCGGTGGCGGTGAGCCTCAACTCCTGCCCGGTGCGGACGGTGTCGCAGGACCCGGCGGACCTCGCGGCGGGCCGGAAGATCGACGATCTGGCGAACGGCGTCTTCCACGGCCCGCTGCTGCACGGGGCGTATCCGGAGACACTGTTGGCGGCGACGTCGTCGGTCACGGACTGGTCGTACGTCCGCGACGGCGACCTGGAGTCGATCAACCAGCCGCTGGACGCGCTCGGCCTCAACTACTACACGCCGACGCTGGTTTCGGCGGCCTCGGAGGCGGACACGAGCGGTCCGCGGTCGGACGGTCACGGCGCGAGCGAGCACTCGCCCTGGCCGGGCGCGGACGATGTGACGTTCCATCAAACCTCCGGCGAGCGCACGGAGATGGGCTGGACGATCGACCCGACGGGCCTGCACGAGCTGATCATGCGGTACACGCGGGAGGCGCCGGGCCTTCCGCTGTACGTGACGGAGAACGGCGCGGCGTACGACGACAAGCCGGACCCGGACGGCCAGGTCCACGACCCGGAGCGGATCGCGTACCTGCACGGTCATCTGTCGGCGATCCGGCGCGCCATCACGGACGGCGCCGACGTACGCGGTTACTACCTGTGGTCCCTGATGGACAACTTCGAGTGGGCGTACGGCTACGGCAAGCGGTTCGGGGCGGTGTACGTGGACTACGCGACGCTGAACCGCACACCGAAGTCGAGCGCGCACTGGTACGCGCGGGCGGCACGGACGGGGCAGCTTCCTCCGGTCGAGGACTGACCGCGCAGGACCCGGCCGAGGAGGAACCGGCCGAGGAGGAACCGGCCGACTGGGACGGGCTGCTCGGGGCGCGGCACGGGAGGGAGGTGCCGCGCCCCGGCGGTTCACGCACCTGCGGCCTGTTCATGAGAAATCGTTTGCTGTCGTGGTGGGGAGCCGACACCATCCCGGCATGGCTACCTCCTCCCGCGACGGTCGTGCGGGCATCGACGCGACACTGGTGAGGCGCCTCATCACTGCGCAGTTCCCGCAGTGGAGCGGTCTCTCCGTGACACCGGTCGAGGTCGACGGCTGGGACAACCGGACCTACCGGCTCGGCGAAGCGATGACCGTACGCCTTCCCACGGCCGAGCACTACGCCCCCGCGATCACCAAGGAAACGCGTTGGCTGCCGGTGCTCGCGCCATTGCTGCCGCTGGACGTTCCGTCGATCGTGGCGCAGGGAGCACCGGGCGAGGGCTATCCGTTCCCGTGGTCGGTCCGCGGCTGGCTGGACGGCGAGGTCGCCCGTGCCGAACGCATAGACGACATGCGGGAGTTCGCGACATCGGTGGCCGAGTTCGTCCTTGCGCTGCAGCGCATCGACGCCACGGACGGGCCGCCCGCGGGAAGGCACAGCTTCTACCGGGGTGCGCCGCTGTCCCACTACGACGACGAGACCCGCCGCGCCCTGTCCGCGTTGCGGGGCCGTGTCGACACCGATCGGGCCACCGCCGTGTGGGAAGCGGCCCTGCAACCACACCGGCCGGGGCGGCCGGTGTGGTTCCACGGTGACATCGCCGCCAACAACCTGCTGGTCAGGGAGGGAAAGCTGGCCGCCGTCATCGACTTCGGCACGTCCGGCGTCGGCGACCCGGCCTGTGACCTGGTGATCTCCTGGACGATGTTCTCGGGCGCCGACCGCGAGGCGTTCCGCCGCACCGTGGCGCAGGACGACCCGATGTGGGCGCGCGCCCGCGGCTGGGCTCTGTGGAAGGCCCTGATCTGCCTGGCAGAGCACATCGACACCGATGCGACCCAGGCCGCAGAGCATCGCCGGGTCATCGACGAAGTCCTGGACGACCACGACCGGTTCGGCTGACCGGCCGGGCACCGGCGGGCCTGCGTACGACGCGGACGTCGGAGCCGAGGCCGAGCGGTGGGTGGAGCGGCTCGGGGGAGTCTGTCCGCCCTCGGTGGCGGGGACAGCGCGGCCGCCCGGCAGGCCCTCGCCGATGCCGCCGAGCGGCACCGCGCGGCGCAGGGGCAGCTCGCCACCGCCTGCAGTCCGGCCCAGTACGCGCTGGTGAGGCAGACCGCGGTGGAGGGCCTGCACCACGTACGTGCCGCCCGTACCGCCCTGGGACTCGACCCGGGCCCCGCACTGCCGGAACTGGGCACCGGCACGGCCCGGGACGGCCGGGTCACGGTCGGCGGCGCGACGTACGCCGTCGCGTCCCAGCCGGGCTCCGCGACCCCGTACTACCACCCGGGCGGTGTCGTCGGCGGGCGCGCGGTGCCGGGCGGCTGGTACAGCTCCCCCTGGTGGAAGACGGCCCTGGTGGCGGGCGCTGCGGGAGTGGGCGGCATGCTCCTTGCGGACGCGCTCTTCGACGGCTTCCACCACCACGGGCCGGGCGGTCCCGGCGGGTTCGGCTTCGGGGACTTCGGCGTTCCCGGGCCCTTCTGACCGTGCGCAGGACTCCCGGGCGACTGTCTCCGGCCGGGCCGGCCCATGGCAGGCCACTCTCACGGCGGAATGTCCTGCGGGGGCAACTGCCCTAGGGTGTGATCACGTGAGCAGCGCCCCTGACGATCCATCAGCAACCGTCTACCAGTCCTCCGGACGTACGACGTGGCTGGTGGCTTTCGGCTCGGTCGCGCTCGTGGTGGGTGGCGTCTGGATGCTGATCGCTCACGACTCGTTCATCGGCATCCTCATCGGCGCGTTCGCCGTGCTGTTCTCCGGCCTGTGCGCCTGCGTGGCGATCGGCCGCGTCCTGCGGCCGCGGCCCGAACTCGTGCTCACCCGTGAGGGCCTGACGCATGCGAGGCTGGGTTCGATCAGCTGGTCGGAGATCGCCGAGGTCCGGGTCCGGGAGATCGAGACCAGCTACACGTCCCAAATGGTGATCGAGCTGGTGCTGCACGACCAGTCCGCCTATCTGGCGCGGGCACCACGACTGACTCGGATCTTCGGCTGGGTCAACCTGCTGTTCGGCTACAGCCCGACGACCATCTCCGCGACCACGCTCCCGGTGGACTTGGACGAGGTGGTGAGGGCCATGCGGCACCACCACCCCAAGCTGAAAATCAGATCGTAGGCAGGGGGCGGCCCCACCTCGGACTACGCCCCCTCCCCCAGCCCCAACTGCGCGCACGCCAGCAGTGCCACCTCGATGTCCAGGCGGTTCTCGGTGAGGGGATGGCCCAGGATCTCCTCCGCCTTGCGTATGCGGTATTGACATCCTCCCCCTCTTAAAAGAGGGGGATTCCAACCCGGGTGGGTTGAGGTTCACGGGCGCTCGAACGGCCGGTGGCCGCCGTCACCCCTCCGGCACCGGCTGTTCGCCGGGGGC